>JBIILT010000151.1:0-4467 GCA_044338355.1 Aquirufa sp. | reverse complement strand
AAAATATCCAACTACTAATACTCCTCTTTGCAAATAAGATGGAATTTATATCAAATTCATTCTCAGATAAAACAATCAAAGGATAAACTCCCCCTGAGTCATCTATAAATGCATATCGTTCACTTACTTTAATATCCCACTCTGTTAATAATTCAACTGACCGCTCGTATTGAATCGGAAAATGAACTTTATTGGAAAGAACATATCCCCATCTACCACAACAATCAGCAATAACTACCTTACGCGCAAGAATCTCTGGAGAAAAATTAATCACTTTGTAAGTTCCCAATTGACGGAATTCGTAAAAGCCAATTTCCATAACTAACAGGATTGAATAATTTGTTTATCAAAAAACTCCTTAACAATTCGTCGAGCAACATAATAATTCCCCATCGGATTTAGATGGCCATCATCTACGAAGACATCCTCAGAAATAGAATCAAACGTATTTGTGATATCAATTAAATGATCAGGAAGGCCGGATCGACGGACAAATTCAGGGAAAAGTTCAAAAACTTCCGGATTTGGACTTGATTCACCAATCTCTAGCAAACCCTTTTCCTTGTCTGTCAATGGACGATTAATTGTTTGAAGTGTTGGTTGCATAAAATGGACAAATTTTATGCCACGGCTTTTGCAAACAACTTGAGCTAATTTATCAATTCGATGATATTCGTTTGCTGCTTGTTTTAAATAAGAATCCCTTACACCATCTGGGAGGCTTTTGGATATTGTATTTTGAAAAATATTCAAACGTCCAATTTGGAAATATGAATTTGCCAAATAATCAGTCAAACGACTATCTCTAACTATTGACTTAATGCTAGTTAAAAGCTTATTAACAAATAAATTAATTCCTTTTTTAAAATGCCAACTAGATGAGAAATTTAGCGAGTTCAAATAATCATATTCAACATGCCTAAGTGATGTTCCAAGTTCCCAGTTTATGGGAGATGGGATTTTTTTTTGTTCGTTAATTAATATACCGTTATAGTAATTCCAAGAGCAATTCCAGCCATCATAAAAAATGCAATGCGTTGGTTTATAAGTCATTTTGTGCAAAAGGCTATTCAATTGTTCCGAGCTAGACCACCCAGCAACTCCATGATTGATACAGATACATTTAATTCCATATTCAGAATGTAAAATCTTTTCAACTAATGCAGGTATTGTAAAGTTTGGAATAAACGAACCTACTCCTTGAATTGTTGATCCTCCAAAAAATGAAAGAATAGGCTCATTATTTTTGATTGCATTATTTATTCGGATTGTAGTATCTAGGTCATCCATATCATTTTTACAAACTCCTAATGAATCAGTAACCCAAATATCTTGTAATCCTCTGAAGTCACTCACAATGGAAACATTTTTGGCAATTAAGTGGCCAAAAAAAGAGGACGGCTTGAAAAATCTCCTCCATAATAAGACATTATCTAATGAACTGTTATCAAATCCAAAACCCAGAAAAGAAGTTTTTTTTCCAAGAATTTTTACTTTATTCGTAAAATCTTGTTGAGAAAAATTAGTTATTAATTCTTTTATTTTTTGCATTACTTTTTTGAACTCTTAATTAATGTTTAGTAATCAGTTAATCATCACCCCCCTCGTTCAAGGCCTTCTTTTGAATTTTTCTGATAGCTTGTTCAATCGATTTTTCGGGTTCGATGATGTTGTATATGCCCCAAAAATCCGGGTCAGCTAAACTCGCCACTTTATCAGACATGATGACATTGGAGTTCAATTCCTGTGTATTTTGAACCAGTTTGATGTCCTGTTTTTTCCAATCGGTCACGGCCATTTCGATGGTGGTGGTGTAGACGGTGTTGAATATGCGTTTGGCCCAATTCAATTTAAATGTCAAATCCCCACGGGAATAGGCGAAAATCCATTTGTCATTTTCTTGTCGGTAGTTAATTTGATAGCTGACCTCGGTAGGATAAACGTCAAGACCATTCGGTTTTTTGCGCGTGAATAGAAGCCCAGCCTTGATTTTATCCTCCACATTGAGTGAGAAAGTCGCGTTTATGACCGCAAGGCTTTTCGCATCGATATATAATTTACCGTAGTAGAGCGGGTTTTCGTAGCTTGATTTTTGTTTGAAGGCTAAAACCAACACTTTTTTGTCATTTATTTGGGTGCTTTCCTCTAAACTGAAATCGTATATTTCTAAGGCATCTTTTGAGAAGATGAAGCTGGGATATTTGATTAAATCGATATACAAAGCGGAAAAAGGCCCTCCTTGTAATTTGAAATTTACCGTGTCTAGTTTAGTGTAATCCGTGTTTTTTCGACCCTTGAAAAGACTGATTTGATCTGCCAAAGTACTTATGAAGGGCTGCTTTTGAATACTAAGTATGGATTCAGAAAGGGAGACGTAAGTACGTCGTTTGCGAATGGTTTCTCGATAAAAACCCGTCATTTGGATGGGGTCATCTCCATAATTTTGTAAGCGATTGTTTAATACCCCTAAAAACAGCGTATTCGCATCTGATGTGTTTACAACCACTTCATTGAGCATCGTATTGCTCAGTTCTAAATACACTACATTCTTGTCTGGCTTTAATTCTTTGATGGAAACAACCTTATTTTTATAGCCCAAAAAGGAAATAACCAGGCTTGCATTCTGCGCTTCTTTAGGAATCTTGATGGAAAATTTTCCTTCACTATTACTGATGGTAGAGATGCTTGTCCCCGAGACTGTGATGCTCGCATAGATGAGTTCATTCTTTGTTTTACTATCTAGAATAGACCCTTTGAATTGATAAAATAAGCTAGAATCTAGCCCAAAATGACTCGAATGGCGTGCTTCTGATGGTAGTATTGTCAGCAACAGAAGGAATAGTCCGATCAATCCTCGTAAATAATGGTATACTTTAGTTTCCATGCGATGTTTTTTCCTACTAGTTAAGCATTGGATATCTTAACATGAAATTAGACTAATTGTTGAAAAATGAATGCTAAACAGCTTATTTATTTTTCCAATAATTAGCTAGGCTAGAACCATTGATATTCATTACAGGTCCAAATATGGCAGCAGGTAAACCTACCGTCGCCACTTTCCCCATCGCCATAGCTAAACCGGAGGCTAATCCTGCATTTTGTAAGCCTACCTCAATAGCGATTGTTCGGCAGTCCTTTTCAGGTAATTGGGAAAGTCGTCCTCCCCAATAGCCTAAAATAAAGCCCATGATGTTCTGTATAAAACAAGCAAGTACTAGTAGGGGGCCTACGGACAACAACGCATCTCTACCATTTGCAGTAATTATGATGATAATTAATCCAATGCTGATCATGGAAATCAGGGGTAATTTTTCTTGGAACCAAGGCCATTTGTCGCCTATTAAACGCTTGTAGGTAACCCCCAGCACAATTGGAATTAAAACTAATTTGCTGATTTCCCAAATCATGGAATAAAGGTCAATTTCAATTAATTGGCCTGCCAGATTTTTCATCAATAACGGAGTTAAAATTGGAGCAATAAACGTGGCAACTGAGGTTAACGTTAACGAAAGTGCCACATTGGCCTTGGCTAAATAAGACATCACGTTCGAAGCTAAGCCACAGGGCATACAGGCTACTAAAATAACTCCAGCTGAAATTTCTGGCGGGAATGTAAAGATTTTTGTGATGGTCCATCCCACTAATGGCATGATGGAAAAATGAAAGAATACGCCCAAAGCTACTGCTTTGGGTGATCTTAAAACTTCTTGAAAATCAGATACTTCCATGGTTGATCCCATGCCAAACATCAACAATTGTAATAAAGGGATAATCAAAATCTTAAATTTAATATCGCCATAGCCGATGAAAGGAGCCGGAAATTGTAGCGTTAACACGACCGCTGCAACGATCCAAAGCGTGAATGAAAATCCAAGCAATGATTCTTTCAGGTGTGTCGATAAGGCAATTAACGCAATGCCAAGAATCCAGAGTAAGGAGGCCCAGGAAGAATTGGAAAACAAAAGACCTAGTAGGATAAGAAAAATCCCTGAGATGGACAGTATCTTAAAGTTATTTTTCATTTCAATAGATTTTGCGGTATTTGTCTGGACTCACGCCCATTATTTTTAAAAGGTTAACGAAAAGTGTTGTGGTGAAAAAAAGCCTTTTTTTGCAAAAAAATCACCTATTTCAATTTAATCGTATTGGTTTAATAGCTTCTATAGCATACGAAAAACCACCTCAAACGAGGTGGCTTTTTGTAATGACTTATTACGAAGCGGGTATTTTATAATTTAGGCTCCCAACCCTTCTCGTATTCACGGCCCCAAAGCTTCATTCCATCCTTATCTAAAATATGGCCATCTTTCGGATTAACTGAGAATGATTTTCCGATTCGGTACGAAATGTTCGCATAGTGACACATCATTTGGCTGATGGCGCCTTCTTCGATAGGGGAGTTTAATTTAGTCTCCGTTCCGCGAATGACATTGAAGAAATTCGCCACATGTGTATCGGTCATGTCAC
>JBIILT010000150.1:0-4488 GCA_044338355.1 Aquirufa sp. | reverse complement strand
CTTACTACATTGGTGGATACAACAAGGGGCTGATTTTAACAAAAAAGTAGCCCAGCTGCCCTCAGATGAGAAGATAAATGCCATTTTAAAGAGCTACACACAAGCGGACGTAGCACAGGAATCCGCCGTTTTTAAACAGTCTATTAGTGCAGCAGATGAGGCTGATCTCGCCCGTATTCGCAAACACGGTTTACTCGCAAATCCCATTTCGAAAGATCAAAACTACATCGAGGTCAATGCGATTAACGCACCCCGCGTAACGAATAAAGAACTGGCAGATTTACGATCGATCAATGCCCAAATTATCCGCTTAAAATTAGGGAATACGGGTGTTAACGGAGATTTTATGAAGGAAATAGCGGATATGCCCTTGTTGATTTTCCTTGATCTACAGCACACCAAAATGGCTGACCAAGATCTCGAGAGCCTAAAAAACCTGGCTTATTTAGATTCTATTAATCTAGTGGGAACTCAAATCTGTGATCATGGTTTACTAACGTTAGCGAAAATCAAATCGCTCAAACGACTCTATTTGTGGCAAACACGTATTACCGAAAAAGGCGTGGCACAACTCAAAAAAAATCGACCAGATATAGCTATCCAATCTGGCTTTAAGGGCAAATGGCCGATCGAAGTAGACAGCACTCAGCTAGCCTTTAACAAATAGCAATTTTCAAAGAAAAAATTTAATCGTATATTTCCGTTACCGTACTAAAACTATGTCAATACAGAGCAAGCGATTTGGGTTTCTTTTACTGCTAGCCATCGGGAGTATCTTTGCGTATACCCGCTGTTCAGATACGCAAGCGCAGGAAACTGCGATGCCGGATGTCATTGACTATAATTACCACATCCGACCGATTCTTTCCGACCGCTGTTTCAAATGCCACGGGCCTGATGCGAACAAGCGAAAGGCTGGCCTTCGATTAGACACGCCGGAAGGAGCTTATGCCGCATTCAAGGATAATCCTTCGATGCACGCCATTGTTCCAGGTCATCCAGAATCTTCCGATGCATTCCAAAGATTAATCACGAAAGATACCTCGTTAAGAATGCCTACGATGAGTTCGCATTTGACAGTTTCAAAACATGAAATTGACCTCATTGAAAAGTGGATCAAACAAGGGGCAGCTTACAAACCACACTGGGCCTTTATCAAACCCGCGAAATCGGCTATGCCTGATGCAGATGAGGATTGGGTGCGCAATCCCATCGACTATTTCGTCTATGCGAAAATGGCGGAGAAATCGTTAAAGCCTAGTCCGGAAGCATCGAAAGAGCAGTTATTGAAACGAGTTTGTCTTGATTTAACTGGCCTGCCGCCGACGCTCGAAATGCAGGATCGTTTTCTACAAGACGACAGCCCGCAGGCCTACGAAAAGATCATTAACGAGCTAATCAGCAGTAAACATTACGGCGAAAAAATGTCGATTCAGTGGCTAGATTTGGCGCGTTATGCAGATTCGCATGGCTACCAAGATGATGGTTTGCGTACGATGTGGCCATGGCGGGATTGGGTGATACATGCATTTAACTCGAATTATTCATATGCTAAATTCGTCACTTGGCAATTAGCCGGCGACCTAATGCCACGACCGTCTAAAGAGATGCTTCTCGCTACTGGCTTTAACCGCAATCACAAGATTACGCAAGAGGGTGGGGTTATCGATGAGGAATACCGCGTGGAATATGTGAACGATCGGACGAATACTTTTTCCAAATCTTTCCTTGCACTGACCTTCGAATGTGCCCGCTGCCACGATCATAAGTATGATCCTATCTCGCAAAAGGACTATTATAGCACCTATGCTTTCTTCAATCAAGTGCCTGAAAAAGGATTGTTTGGGACCATCGACGCCTCATTCGCGGATCCTCCTAATATGTCCATCTCGACTAAGGATGTACAATCCATCTTGAAGTTTATTCACAAAAAAGATACCGCGACAGTCGACGTCATGGTCATGGCAGATTCCAGTAAGCATCGGCCTACTTATGTATTGTCTCGCGGTAATTACGATATGCCTGGCCCTGAGGTGGGTTTTGGGTTGCCAAAAAGTATTTTACCCTTCACCCCTGCCAAGTACAGTCAAAATCGACTGGGCTTAGCGCGTTGGGTGGTAAATCCTGCAAACCCACTGACATCTCGCGTGTTTGTGAACCGCATGTGGGCACAGTTTTTTGGGCGAGGCATCGTGAAAACGGTGGGCGATTTCGGAATGCAAGGAGAACTTCCTACGCATCCAGAATTACTCGACTGGTTAGCTGTTGACTTCCAAAGTCACGGTTGGAATATCAAACGATTAGTCAAACAAATCGTATTATCGGCCACCTACCAACAAGCCTCCACGGTTAGCTCTGCTTCCCTAAAAGTAGACCCAGAGAATATCTATTTATCGCGCATGTCCCGGATACGTATTCCGGCGGAACAAATTAGAGACCAAGTCTTAGCCTCTGCCGGCATCTTAAATAAAGAAATCGGTGGTCCGAGTGTGAAGACCTACCAGCCTAAAGGCTTGTGGGAAGTGGCTACTTCCGGCCGCGGATCATTGATGAATTACATCCAAGATCACAACCAAGATTTATACCGCCGCGGCATGTATGTGTTCATTAAACGTACGGTCCCGCCGCCTACGATGTTGATTTTCGATGCCAGTAATCGCGATCAATGTGAGGTACAAAGAGGTAGAACGAATACTCCATTGCAGGCTTTAGTGATGATGAATGATCCACACGTTTTGGAAAGTTCGCGCGTTTTGGCCAGTCAATTTTCACGTGAAAAAGGAAGTCTCGAGGAGAAATTAACGCGGGCATTCCGACGCATCGTTTGTCGAGCCCCGAAAGAAAAGGAGCTCGCGATGCTGAAAAAATACTATGAAGCCGAGCAAGCCTCCTGTGTTCAAAACCCGAAGAAAGTTCAGAAGCTCATGAAGATAGGGGAATACAAACAAGACAAAGCGTCGGTCACCGGATCCACGGCGGCTATGATGCTGACGATTCAATTAATCTATAACCTAGAGGAGGCCATCATGCGGGTATAATATGGAAAACGAATTCTTCAAAAATCGACTGAACATTACGCGCCGCCATTTCTTCGGTCAGGCAGCTGCGGGCATAGGCGGATTGGCTTTAGGGTCACTTTTAGTACCTGAGCTTTTCAAAGGAGATGCCTCAGCTCAATCTTTACCTTTAGGCGTGGCGCACTTTGCCCCGAAAGCGAAACGCGTCATTTACCTATGCCAAAACGGAGCGCCTTCTCAATATGAGAGTTTTGATTACAAGCCTATGCTGAACAAAATGGCAGGGCAGGATTTACCCGATTCCATTCGCGGGACCCAACGGCTCACCGGTATGACGGCATCACAAGATAAATTCCCGCTCGTCGGTTCGTATTATAATTTCAAACAACACGGAAAATCGGGTACGTACATCAGTGAAATATTCCCACACATCGGCTCGATTGCGGATGACATATGTGTGATTCGCACCATGAGTACGGATGCCATTAATCACGATCCGGCGTTGACCTTTTTACAAACAGGCGCCCAGGTAGGTAACCGCCCGAGTATGGGAGCGTGGATGTCCTATGGTTTAGGGAGTGAGAACAAAAATTTGCCTGCTTTCTGCGTGTTGCTTTCCCGCGGACGCGGAAATGGACAGGGTGTTTATTCGAAGCTTTGGACGAATGGATTTTTAGATTCGACTCATCAAGGTGTCGTATTTAGTAGTTCAGAGGATCCGATTTTATACTTGAATGATTCGGATGGAATCGACAAGGCAGGACGACGCAGAATGCTGGACCAGCTCGCGGAATTAAACCACGAAGGTTTTGCGGAGAATAAGGATCCTGAGGTAGAGGCCAAAGTACAACAATACGAAATGGCTTATCGCATGCAGACAGCGGTGCCAGAATTAACGGATTTATCGAAGGAGCCAGATCACATCATCAAAATGTATGGGCCGGAATGTTTAGTGCCGGGGACCTATGCTGCGAACGTTTTGCTAGCCCGTAAACTATCTGAATCGGGCGTTCGCTTCGTGCAAATTTACCACCAAGGTTGGGACTCCCATGGCAATCTACCACAAGAAATGGCGATGCAAGCACAGGATGTAGACCGATCTTCAGCAGCGCTAATTACCGACCTGAAACAGCGCGGATTATTAGACGAAACGCTGGTGATTTGGGGAGGGGAATTTGGTCGTACAAATTATTGCCAGGGTAAATATACAGTAGACAATTACGGTCGCGATCACCACCCTCGTGCCTACAGTATTTTCATGGCCGGCGGAGGAGTAAAGGCAGGATCCGTTTATGGGGAAACCGATGAGCTGGGCTATAACGTCGTGAAAGACCCGGTACACATCCATGATTTCCATGCGACGGTACAGCATTTGATGGGGATTAATCACGAGCAATTGACTTACAAACATTTGGGTCGTCGTTACCGATTAACCGATATCGCGGGGAACGTTTTACCAGGATTAATCGCG
>JBIILT010000149.1:0-4500 GCA_044338355.1 Aquirufa sp. | reverse complement strand
GTTGTTCACGTAATTGACTCAGTTGTATTACCTAAGTAATACTTTCCATAAATGTTTTTGCTAAAGGGCCCCCTAATTTTAGGGGGCTTTTTTTTGCGTTATTTTCTGGCAAGCGTTTATTAAAAATAATTCGTTTTTCCTGGAATCGCCGCGGCATATTCCCCATTCGCATCTGGTTTTGAAGGCATGTCGGCATCCCAAGCAAAGCGGGATGGGGCGATATTGATGCCGGAGTTGATTGCCTTATCCCATTCAATTTCTTGGCCTGAGTAGGTGGCCATCCGGCCTAGAATAGATGTCATGGTTGAATAAGCGCCATTTTCAGCATCCGCATACTTGTATTCCCCTGCGGCTACTGTTGCCCATAATTCGTCGTGTTCTGTTTGGTAGGGATTATTTTCCTTCGTCTTTTTGTCAAAAGCGTATTGCACATTTCCTTTGGAATCAAAGATCTTCGCCTCATCAAAATGCACTTTCCCCTTTGTTCCTATAACGAGCTCATCCACTTTCGCCCAGGTACCCGGAATGTGTCGACACTGACTGTTTAAGATGGTTCCATCCGCATATTCGAATTCAACGATATGGTGGTCAAAAATTTCGCCATAATCCTTTCCTTTTCTAACCTCGCGTCCACCGGTTCCTCTTGCCCGAACGGGATAGCCATTTTTCACCCAATTGATGACATCAATGTTATGAATATGTTGTTCTGTGATGTGATCCCCACAGATCCAGTTGAAGTAATACCAATTTCGCATTTGATAATCCATCTCGGTTTGGCCCTCTTTTCGCGGTTTTACCCAAACCCCGTCATTATTCCACCAGCAGGAAGCAGAAACCACATCGCCGATCTGCCCATCTTGAATGCGCTTCATAAGTGCTCTGTAGGAATTTTGGTAGTGACGTTGCAATCCCACCACGACGTTTAATTTCTTTTGCTTCGCGATTTTTGCTGCGTTTAACACACGTTGGATTCCGGCAGGGTCAGTAGCCACGGGTTTCTCCATGAAAATCTGCTTGCCTTGTGCAACCGCTTCTTCGAAGTGCATAGGCCGGAATCCTGGAGGGGTCGTTAAAATCACCACATCGGCTAATTCCATAGCCTTTTTATAGCCATCAAATCCAGTGAATTTTCTTTCCTCTGGCACATTTACCTTTTTATTGATGGGCACTGCTTTAGCGGAGACGTCTTTATCTCTTGACTTCATCAAATTAGTATAGCAATCATCTAAGCGATCGCGGAATACATCCGCCATGGCCACTAATTCGATATTTTCTTTTGTGCTCAAAGCTTGCGAAATGGCACCTGTTCCGCGCCCACCACAGCCGATTAAGGCGACTTTGATGGTGTCGTTCACTAAACTTTGGCCTGCAAATGCATTAGCAGCCCAGGGAGCTAAAATTATTCCACTCGCTGTTAATCCGGTTTGCTTCACAAAATCTCGTCTGGTATTTTTCATAGTAGAAATGAGGTTTAGTTTAAATATTTTTCAAAGAAGGAGTTAATTTCTGTTGCAGAAGGTTGCTTCGCTGGTCGCATAATTCGAAATCCCACAAAAGGAGCATCGGCATTCCACCAGATGCTTTTGGGAACTTGTGGATCTCGCCGATTCCAAATGGGGTCCGCTGCCATCCGAGCAGTGGATCGAACTAGATTTGCAGGATCTTGGTAATTTCCACCGCGTACAACGGCATCCGCATATTTATCGATAAACACGGGGCTATCCTTTCGAGCAGTGGGATCAGACTCAAAGTGATCCAAAACCCATTCTGATACGTTGCCTTGCATATCATGTAAGCCCCAAGCATTCGGTTTTTTTTGACCCACTTGGTGGTATTTTTCGTTTGAATTGCCTTGAAACCAGGCATAATCTGGTAAATCCTTAGAAGGGATTTCAGCGCCAGCCTTGCAGGCATATTCCCATTCAATTTCTGTAGGGAGGCGATAGAAAATACCGGTTTTGGCATACAACCATTTGCAATACATAATCGCCCCATATTGTTGCATGGAATTAGCGGGAAATCCACCCACTTTTCCCATGCCTAGCGTAAAATCAATGTAGGGAGGGCTAGGCCTAGTCACAGCATCAGGGCCCTCTTTAGGAGGCTTCGGTTCAGGATCGCGCGATTCTTCGAAGAACAATTGGTATTCATCGTAAGTGACCTCGGTTTTACCCATCCAAAAAGCGGAAACTTGTGCTTTTTTTGCTTGGCCAAAAACAAAATTTCCGGATGGAATGGCCACCATATCGAAGGAAACACGTGTTTGAGGAATTACTTGCTGGTAAGACTTTAAATCCTGCGCTAGAAGCGAGTATGAAAACAGAAGACTACTGAAGACGAGACGCCTCATGTGGAATTAGTTTATGGTTAAATAGGATTTTAGGTTTACCCGCTTCGTTTTCAAATACCAATAAGCGAACATCCTTCAATTTTACTAATAATTCTTCAATTTCTTGCACGGTCATGATTGTTGCGGCGGTAGCAAGCCAATCCGCTAAAGCCCCTTCTTTTGCAATCGCCGTCGCTGAGCGCGAGTGCGTTAAGGCCATTCCTGTTCGAGGGTCAATTACATGCGAATAAGTGACATTTCCTAAACGCACGGATTGGTACGTTTTTCCACTCGTCGCCACCGATACATTTTTCAACGCTAAAACCTCTGATAAAAGAGCATCAGAAACAGGCATCTCTACAGCCACTTGCCAAGGTAAATCAGTAGGTCCTTGGCTGGTCATCGCTAGTTTTCCACCCGCATCGACTAGGGCATAAGGAAAGCCCATCAGCTTTAAATCCTCTAAAACCCGCTGCGCGACAAAACCCTTGCCTATGGAGCCCAGGTCGAGCTGGCAGGCAGAATCTGTTAATCGGATCTTTGTAGAATCACTTGAAAACGCTAAACACTGACCTTGAATCTTTTTCGCAATTTCTGCTAATGCGTGCACATCCGGCATTTGCTGAAGTTTGCGGGCTTGACGCCAATACGCTATCTGCTTGCCCACAAATATGTTTAGGGCCCCATTGCTTAGATTTTGGGCGCTTAAAGACTCTTTCAAAATAGCCCTTAAAGGTTCCTGGATAGGGTAGAAGGAGCCTGTTCCTGCGAGTAGATTGACTTGGCTGAGTTCAGATTGTGTTTGATAATCACTTAGTTGACTTTCTAGCTCTGCAGCTAGTTGAAAAGCCTGTTTCACTGCTTTGGAAATCCCAGTCGAATCCTCGCAGGAGATGGTGATGCGAAAAGGGGAGCCCATTCGCTGGGTTTCGTAGGTATATTTCTTATAAGCCGCGTTTACATCGGTAATGAAAAAAAGAAAAAGTAGCCCTATGCTATTTTTGACCATCAGTCTATTCTTTAGACAAATCCAGGAGCTCAATGTTTCGGAAGTCAATCTCTTGGCCCTCGCTTTGGAGGGCAATAAATCCACTCTTTAATAATTTGCCATCGATTTTAAGTGCGGGGTTGTAGCGATTAGCCACGCCGCCCCCTATTTGCGGCTGGGTATATTCTAATACCGTTTTTCCGTTAATCTTATGGGTAACCAGGGAGTCTCCGCGAACAATTAATTCTGCCGTAATCCAACGTTCGTTTTCATAGGTTTCAGAGCTTGAATTGATGCAATGGCGCGGATCGATTTTGCCATTATACACCACGTCTGTACCTGGTGAACACATATTTCCGGTGGGTCTTGGCTTGCCATCTGCTAATACACCTAGGAATTGCATTTCGACTGAAATAGGCCAGTCTTGCTCTTTCAGCATAGTATGTGGGTCTTGGGAATGAAACATCACACCGGAATTTCTCTCGGTATAAATGGGAGCGTCTTTTCGCCAAAGTCCCGTAAAGCGGTATTGCAACCGAAGAATATAATTTGAAAAAGGTTTATTGAAATACAGGTGCCCATAGCGCTCATTGAACTGATCGTATTGGTCGTAGCGCACTTTGATTATCCCATCTTCTGCTCGAAACGTATTTCCGAAGTTATCGCCCACTTCATGGTGGTGGATTTTGACGGTCCAATTTTTCAGGTTTTTACCGTTGAAAAGTTGAATCCATTTTTCTTTTTTGGGTTTTGCATCAGATAAAAATGCTATGCTAAAAAGCATCACGGTTAGAAATAGTTTCATCTAGAGGTATTTTTATATCACCCATTAAAGTAAGTGAAATACGGGTAAAAATGAAATTAAGTTGCTGAGTTTCTGAACTATTACTAGGACTTGTTAGTTTAGCTGAAATACGTGCTAAACTTATTTTATCATGAAAGCAATTTACGTCGTTGGGGCCATCGCCTTTTTATTCTTATTAGTGCAGTCTTATAAAGTAGTGAGTAGCAGTCTGACCACTGAAAGCCAAAAATACAGGCTCGTTCGCACAGAATCTCAATTTGAAATCCGTTTTTATCCAGCGGCCACTTTTGCGAAGATTTACAGCAAAGGGACGGATTATAAGTCGGTAGCGAGTAGCGGGTTTAGGAAGTTAGCGGGCTATATTTTTGGAGGAAATGA
>JBIILT010000148.1:0-4509 GCA_044338355.1 Aquirufa sp. | reverse complement strand
ATACCAGGCATTTTCTTGACATCATCTGCCGAAAAAGATTTTAAGGTAGCTCCAAAAGGAGGACGCACTATTTGTGCGAAAACCATCCCAGGTTTTCTAATATCAATACCGAATAAGGGCTTACCGGTTACCACATTTTTATTATCCACGCCCTTAACACGTGTTCCAATTATTTTATAATCCTTGCGATCCTTGTACGTCACTTCTGTAGGAACTGGTAATTTAGAGGCGGCTTCGGCAAGAGAACCGTAAGTTGCTTTTTGGCCTGATGGACCTAATACTACGCCTTTCGATGTTTTACAAGTGCTTATATCCACCTTCCATTGATCCGCAGCAGCCTGCATCATCATCTTACGAACGGTAGCGCCGGCCTTTCTCAAACGATCCCAAGAATGCTTTAAAGCACCACTTCCTCCCGTTAATTGACGTTCAAAAAGCTTGGTATCTAAATTAGCTTGCTCTACTTGAACCTGAGCCCAATCGACGTCCAACTCTTCCGCAACTACGACAGGAAAGGCAGTCTTAATGCCCTGACCAATTTCTGGGTTAGGTGAATATAGAATTACTTTTCCCAGACTATCTATCGAAAGAAAGGAGTTAAAACGACCGGCTGAACCCACCACTTCCATGGCAGACGCTTCCGCTGAAAACCAATCAAAACCTAAGGTAAATACACCCGTAAATAGGGCAGTTTTTTGAATAAAATCTCTTCTGGACGTTTTCATTTCTTGATCTTTTTAGAGGCTAATTTTACGGCTTCTTGAATACGATGGTAAGTTCCACAGCGGCAAATATTCCCTGACATTCCATCGACGATTTCTTGATCTGTCGGATGTGGGTTGTTTTTCAACAGTCCAGCTGCGGTCATGATTTGGCCAGCTTGACAGTAGCCACATTGTGGTACGTCTAACTCATTCCATGCTTGTTGCACCGGATGTTTTCCCTCCGGATCTAAACCTTCAATTGTCGTTATTTGCGCATTCGATACAGCTGAAATTGGCAGTACACAAGAACGCATCGGTTCTCCATTTACCCAAACTGTACAAGCACCGCATTGCGCGATACCACATCCGTACTTTGTCCCTAATAAAGACAAATGATCTCTTAATGCCCACAATAAGGGGGTATTAGGATCGATATCCAGAGATACCTTTTTCTTGTTAACCGTGCAATTGATCGCCATAGTCTTATTTTTTCTTAGTCAATTCTTTAATTCGTAGGTTTCTAAATTTCAGAGGTGAACCATGACCTAAAAACCCAATATGTCCTGTTTTGTTTAATAACCCGGGATGTTCTTTGTGATCTGGCGTACCTTCTTTAGTAGCTAAAGCAATATCGCCATCTAAAATCACTTCTCCATTTAAAATCACTTTGATTTTATTTCCTTGCGCAATCACTTCCTCCTCATTCCACTCCCCCACTGGCTTCAAGAAGCCCTGCTTTGCAGCGATGATTCCATATACCGAACCGTGGTACTGATAAGGTTGTAATTTTGCATAGATAGGTGCCGTATTATCCAAGATCTGTAATTCCATCCCCACATAAGCCGCATCTCCTTCTAAAGGTGCACGAATACCTAGACCATTATTTGCCCCTGGGGTTAATTGAAAGTCGAACTTTAAATGGAAGTCTCCGAATTCTTTTTTGGTATACAAATTACCCTTCCCTCCTCTTTTCGGATCAATGACTAATTCGCCATTCGATGGGAAATAATCCGTCGTATTTCCTGTCCAATTAAATAAAGAGGACCCATCGAATAAAGCAGTGAAATCGGCTTCAGGTGCGACATAGGCCGCATCAGGCTTTAATTCTTTCACATAAATATTACGGTAAATGATGTGATTTCCGTGAGCTTGCAATTCAATCGCATCTTTCAAGAAAATAGGAATCTTGCGGTCCCAATAGTTTTCTAGAATCGCTTGATCCACCACTAATTCTCCGTTCAAATACACTGTCACACGTTCTCCTTTCATAATGATACGGAACGTATTCCATTCATTGACAGGGTTATCCGCCACTTTCAACGGATTGCGCGGATTAATTTGATTATTATACAAACCTCCAGAACCCACTTGAGCTCCCACTTTAGTCAGCGCTGTATCCCAAATCTGTACTTGAGGAGACCCTCTCAAATAAATGCCCGCATCCCCCTCTTTTTCAATCTTCCAATCTACATACATTTCAAAGTCTTGGTAGTCTTTTACAGAACATAAATTATCACCATGACCCGTAAAATGTAGCTCCTCTCCTTTCGCTTCCCAACCTGCATTCATGATTTTATCAGCTTTTACCTGTAATAAAGCCAGGGTATCCGCAGACAATGATCTACGCTTCACTGGATTAGCGACAAGTCCCTTCCAGCCTCGTAAATCTTGTCCGTTATACATCGTATAAAAACCTCGATCAGCTATTTTAAAAGCATCATTCAATTTCTCGCGAACAGCAGGATCAGAAATTTGCCAAAACACTTCTTGTACCCACTCTTTCGTCATTTGACCTCTGAAATCTGAATTAGCTAGATATAGTGAAGCGAGACCATCCGCAGCAATCTGACGTACATTAGGATCTTGTAAACCGAGGTAAAGCGTGCGCATAGCAGATAAGGAATTGCATTTACCTAGGCCCCTAAAAATTTGTTCTCTTGTCTCTAGATCAGTCGATAAATCCAGCGCATTGCGGTAGTTTAATACCTGCTGATCGACATTTTTAAATAATTTTGCATTGATGCGTGCGAAAGCGAGAATGGCGTCTTCATTTTTTGTCTTTTTAGCCTCAGCGTATAACCAAGGTAGGTTTTCAAGTTCTTGAACAAAAGGAATCCAATTCACTTTTTGAGAAGCCTTCAAAGCAAAAGCAGTGATTTTACTATTCAACGTCCCATCCTGTTTCGTGATGTTGGTCATCGCCTGTTGCAAAGACTTTACTTCTGAAACGAGAGTAGCGTCAGATAATTTGCCAGCAATGATATCAAAATCTGCCACGCCCGCCCAATGTGGTAAGGCATAATACGCTACAGCACGAGTAGGCAAATTAGATTGAACCGATCGCCAAACCAAGGGCTTTACCTCCGGCCATTGACGGGATGAACCATACACAAGTAAGATTGATTTTTGGGCTAAACTGGCATTTTCATAGGTTTCCAGTGCCTTTTTAAAGAAATCATTTGCTTTTAAAGAGGTGGAATAATCAGCCATTTCTACCTGAGCCTCAGTTGATGAGGCTAACATGGCCCAAACAGTGGCTAGGTTATTTACACCTCCAGCTTGCAACATCGCTAAGCCTTTTTCTGAAGTAAATCCAGCAGGCAGGGCAGGGATGGCCCAAGATGCTTTATAGGTCCCTACTGCCACCACAAAAGCGCGTGCATGTACGGTATCCCAAGTTTTAGAAGCTGCTTTCAAGGCGACTAGATCGCGTGTTGCGCTCAAATAATTCTTTAGTATAAAAGCCATTACCTGGGGTCTCGAGGACTTATAGCTAGATAACCAAACAGATGCATCCAAATGACTCAAAGTCATCATTTCCGCATTTTCGGTTAATCCAATCGCCAAGTAAGCCATCAATTCTACCTTGGTTTTCGAAATGGCTTTAATGAAAGATTCGGTGACTTGCGTGGGATCATAGGCACCTTTCAAGGCATAAGCAGTTGATTTCAGATTTTTAAAATCACCTTTCTCTGCTAAAGAACGTAAGCGATTTTGTTCTACACGGCTCGCGTCTTGAGCGAATACGGTAGAACTGATCAATAAAAATAGAAGTAAATATCTCATCGAATTATAGAATATAAGGTGCACGCATCGGTTGATCAATGAGGCGATTCGCCTCATCATCCCCTACGATTACTTGATTGATTGGGTCAAATTTCAAATTACGATGAACACGCATCGCTATTAATCCTAGGTTAATTAAGGTACAAGAACGATATCCATTCTCCTCATTTAACGCGAATTTCTTGCGATTCTTTACGGAATCCACAAAATCAGTTTGCTGCATGACAGGATCCGGAAACTCCGCTAATTTTTTCATTAAATCCGGAATATCAGATTGCATATTTCGGTACAATTTTCCTTTAGGACCTTCGATATAGGCTACTTTTTCGTCTTTTGCCTCGCCGTCTAAAACGATTTGGCATCCATCTGCATACGTATAGGTAATGCGATTAAAGATACCCACGGCATCTTTATCTTGTACCGGTGCGTCTACCTCGATATATACCGGTGACTCGTTGTCCTTTCCTAGCATATATTGGATAGGGTCCAAATAATGTTGCCCCATATCCCCTAGTGCACCTCCATCATAATCCCAATAGCCTCGGAAAGTTTGATGCGTCCGGTGAACGTTATAAGGTTTATAGGGTGCAGGTCCTAACCAGCTCTCATAATCTAATTCCAAAGGCACTGGCTGCGGAGTCAAATCCGTCTTCCCTACCCAGTAAAATTTCCAATCAAAACCCGTATGCTTACTCACCGTAAACTTCAACGGCCAGCCCAAAAGGCCAGAATCCACTAC
>JBIILT010000011.1:0-15846 GCA_044338355.1 Aquirufa sp. | reverse complement strand
GAAAAATACCGCTTTTCGCTGTGTTTTTCTCTTGAATCAAAACATTATTTATGTCATTACAAAGCAATGTTATCCCTATCAACATCGAAGATGAAATGAAAGGGGCGTACATCGATTATTCGATGTCAGTAATTGTATCTCGTGCGCTTCCAGATGTACGCGATGGGTTGAAACCAGTTCACAGAAGGGTGTTATTCGGAATGGAGGAACTGGGGGTTAGTTACAACAAATCCTACAAGAAATCTGCTCGTATTGTCGGGGAAGTACTCGGAAAGTATCACCCCCACGGTGATTCATCGGTATATGATACGATGGTACGCATGGCCCAAGATTGGTCTTTACGTTATCCATTAGTGGATGGCCAAGGAAACTTTGGTTCCGTCGATGGCGATTCTCCTGCAGCTATGCGTTATACGGAGGCTCGTTTGAAGCGTATTGCGGATGAGTTACTGTCTGATTTGAACAAAGAAACGGTTGATTTTCAACCTAACTTCGATGATTCCTTAGAAGAGCCTACGGTTTTACCTGCAAAAATTCCTAATCTATTGTTGAACGGTACTTCTGGTATCGCGGTAGGTATGGCGACGAATATGGCGCCACATAACCTAAACGAGGTAGTAGACGGTATTGCTGCGTATATTGATAACCGCGACATTACTATTCTTGAATTGATGCAATACATCAAGGCACCGGATTTTCCTACAGGAGGAACCATTTATGGTGTTCAAGGTATTCGTAACGCATTTGAGACAGGAAGAGGTCGTATTGTGGTTCGTGGTAACGCGACTTTTGATACGTCTAAATCGGGAAAAGAGCAGATTATTATTTCTGAAATTCCTTACATGGTGAACAAGGCGACACTAATTAAGCAATGTGCTGATTTAGTGAACGATAAGCGGATCGACGGTATCTCTGAGATTCGCGATGAGTCAGATCGTCAAGGAATGCGAATCGTATTTGATTTGAAGCGTGATGCGGTGGCGAATGTGGTATTGAATAACCTGTATAAGCATTCAGCCCTACAATCATCATTCTCGGTGAATAACGTTGCTTTAGTGAAAGGTCGCCCGATGATGTTGAATCTAAAGGATTTGATTCATCACTTCGTAGAGCATAGAAATGAGATTATCGTACGTCGTACACAATACGATTTGCGTGAAGCACGTAAGCGTGCGCATATTTTGGAAGGATTTATGATTGCGCTAGATAATCTAGATGCAGTGATTAAGTTAATCCGTGAGTCGAAAGATCCGAATGCGGCTCAAGAAGGCTTAATGTCTAAATTTAACTTGTCAGATCTTCAATCGAAGGCTATCCTGGAGATGCGTTTACAGCGCTTAACCGGTATGGAGCGTGAGAAAATCATGAATGAGTTTGCGGAGATTATGAAGTTGATCGATGATTTGGAAGATATTTTGGCCAAACCTGATCGTCAACTACAGATCATCAAAGACGAATTAACGGACATGAAACAACGTTATGGCGATGAGCGTAGAACGCAAATCAACATGACGGACGAGGAATTCTCTGTGGAAGATATGATTGCGGATGACGAGATGTTAATCACTGTTTCTGCTCAAGGTTATATTAAGCGTACACCGATCTCAGAATACCGTTCTCAAACCAGAGGTGGCGTAGGATCTCGTGCCGTAGTGACGAAAGACGATGATTATACAGAGCATTTGTTCTCAGCGACGATGCACAATTGGTTATTGTTCTTCACTGAAAGAGGTAAATGTTTCTGGTTACGTGTTTACGCGGTTCCTGAGGGATCTAAAATTTCCAAAGGTCGTCCAATCCAAAACTTGATGAATATCGAGAATGGAGATACCATAAGAGCTGTTATCAACGTGAAGTCGATTACAGATCCGGATTACATTGATAATAACTTCATTGTGATGTGTACGGAAGACGGCACGATCAAGAAAACTTCCTTAGAAGCGTATTCTCGCCCTCGTCAAAACGGTATCATAGCCATCACCATTCGTGAGGGGGATCGATTATTAGACGTAGCCTTAACGAATGGTAATAACCAAATCGTTATTGCGACGAATACAGGTCGTTCTGTTCGTTTCGAAGAGACGCGTGTTCGTCCAATGGGACGTTCGGCAGCTGGTGTGAAAGGTATTTGGATCGATGAAAAGATTCCTACGGAGAAAGTAGTAGGAATGGTTTGCGTTTCTGATCCAGCAGTTCAGCAATTGCTAGTGGTTTCAGAGAAAGGTTTTGGAAAACGTTCTGAAGTAGAAGATTATCGTTTAACTAACCGCGGTGGTAAAGGGGTTAAAGCCTTGAATATCACGGAGAAAACGGGTAATTTAGTCGCTATCAAGGAAGTGAATGATAATAATGACTTGATGATTATAACCAAAGCGGGTATTTTAATCCGCTCAAGCGTTGCAGAATTGCGCGTGATGGGACGTAATACGCAGGGAGTTAAATTAATTCGATTGAAAAACGAATCAGATGAGATTTCATCCGTAACCAAGATAGAAAAAGAGCCTGAACCAGAAGAGGTAGAGGTTTTAGATGGTGAGGATGTTGTTATAGTAGAAGGCGTTGAGCCATCTACTACAGAAACTGAAGCTCCAGAAGGAGGGGAGGGGACTGCATCTGAAACATCAGAAGAAGAATTAACTGAAGAATAATATTATTTGCCCGTACGAGAGTACGGGCTTTTTTTTAATTAAATAAAACAATGAAAAAACTACTTTTATCCCTATTTACGGTGGCTTTGGCGATGAATGCTTCATTTGGCCAAGCAGAAAAAATGCTACTAGATGCTCAAAAGAAAAGCATCAATGATGGAATTAAAAAATCTGACGAAGAGGTTAAAAAAACACCAACGAAGGCTAAATCATGGCTAAATCGTTCGCAAGCCTATTTAGAACTAGCTTTATTTCCTGACTCTACATTTGCTTTAACTAATCCTGAAGCAGCATTCCAAGCTTTGGAATTTGCAAATGAGGCCATTAAATTAGATGTTAAAGAAGGAAAAAAAGGTTCGGTAGCTAAAGAAGCAGAATTATTGGTAGCAGATAAGCGGTTCTTAAATGCTTTTTTAAATTTAGGTGTATTTAAGTACCAGGGTAAAGATTTCCGTGGTTCTTTACGCTACATGTCTAAGGCTTCTGAATTAGCACCTACAGATACGCTTTCAGCCATGTATACAGGTGTTACAGCTCAACTTAGTCAGGAAGATAAGATTGCGCAAGTAGCATATGAGAAGTATATGGCTATTGGTGGTAAAGATTTAGCTATTCTTTATGGACTTTCACAAATTTACAAGAACAACAAGGAAGAGGAAAAAGCGCTCAATTTAATTGATAAAGCTCTTGCTATTTATCCGACTAATAAGGACCTGAAAGGGGAGAAGTTTAATATGTTAATTGCATTTAATCGAATTGATCAAGCAATTGCTGAATTAAAACAAACGACAATAAATGATCCTAAAGATGGTGTTTCTTGGTTAAACTTAGGTTTGTTGTATGAAAATAAGGTGGCAGGTTTAGGAGATGAGATTAGAAAACTTCAAGATAAATCATTTAAAGTTCAAGAGGTAGACCGTCGTCTATCTGCGCAAAATGATCAAATTTCGGCCTTCCAGGACGAAGTAAAGCGTACAAAACTGAAACTTAAAACGGCAACAACTCCTAAAGCAAAAGCTTCTGTAAATAGTCAAGTGGCAAGTTTAGAGGCTAAAGTAAAGGAATTAACAGATGCATTAAAAGGTATTCAAGAGGAGAAAGCAGCTGCAACGGCAGAAGCAGGAGATTTAGCGACAAGTAAGGCTAAAGTTGAAGAATTAATAACTAAGGTTAAGGAAATTCGCTCAAATTTGCCTACCTATTATACAAAGGCTTTAGAGGTTGAACCTAACAACTATGATGCTTTATATCAAATGGGTGCCTATTATTTTAATGATGCTCAAGAACTTAAGCGTCAAGTGAATGGTATGGATATGAATGAATATAAGAAAACAGGAAAGGATTTAGAAGTTCAATTAGCTGTTAAATACAATGAGGCTTTACCTTATTTCGAGCGAGGTTACCAAGTTAAGAAAGACGAAGACTTAAAAGAAATCTTAAAGCAGGTTTACCGTGAATTGAAAAACGAGGCTAAATTAGCTGAGTTAGAGAAATAAGTCGCTAGTCGATAGTCGCTAGTCAATAGTCGCAAGTCGATAGTCATAGTCGCTAGTCACAATAGTCACTAGTCACTAGTCACTAGTCTCTAGTCAATAGTCACTAGTCGCTGGTCGATAACAAGAAATAATTGAAAGGGCTGCTTAGAAATAGGTGGCCCTTTTCTCATGGTTAATAATCTATTTAACATAATATAAATTATATAACATATTAGTCACTAGCGGTCAGTCGCTAGTCAGGAGTCAAAATAGTATGATTTGAGATAATATTTTAGTAACTACCGACTAGTGACTGCGAAGCTCACCGTAAACTCCGTATACGAATCTGGCACCGAAACCACCGAGATCTGTCCATTGTGTAATTGAATGATACGTTCAACTAATGACAATCCAATACCATATCCTTTAGATGATGCCGTATTTTCGCCTCTAAAGAATGGTTGGAAGATGTAAGGTAAATCGTTGGCTGGTATGCCTTTTCCTTCGTTTTTGACGAAAATTTGGATGGAATTACCCGAATTTCTGAAGGAAACTTGGGCAGATTTTGATGGGCTGAATTTACAAGCATTCTCCATCAAATTCTTTAAAGCGGTTAAAATGAGTTTGTCATCCGCTTTGATTAAGAGCATTTCTTCGTCCTCTGGCATGTGTGAGGTGTCAATGCTGACTTTGTAGGCAGAGTTTAATTTTTGGGTTAAACTTCTAGCTTCCCAAAGTATTTCGTCGATTCTCCACTCATTAAAGCCAGCCTGGCTATCTGAAAGACTTAGTTTGTTTAACTCCAATAAGGATTCCGTGATAGCAGCTAACTCTTGTGTATCCTCTAAAACCGAGCTAATCGTATTTTTGTAATCGTTTGACTCTCTTTCTTTTAATAAGCTGACCTCTAATTGGGAGGATATTTTAGTTAATGGATTCTTTAATTCATGAGAAACATTGGCAATAAATGTTTTTTGCAATTTAAAGGCATTCTCGATGCGTTCTAATAGCCGGTTGACAGTTGACACCATCTTCCCTATTTCGTCCTCAAAATCAGGCGATTTCAGGCGTTCTTCGAGACGTTTGGGTGATAATTTATCTACTTGTTGGATAACTTCTGAGATTGGATTTACGGCTTGACCAGCAAAAAACCAGCCTGAGAGTACCACAATGAGGATAAATAAGAGAAATAAGGCGATAAGGATGTTCTTTAGATCTTTTGCATTCTCAGCCGAATACTGGTCTACTGCCCCTGCGAAAACGACTAATCGGCCTTGTGGAGTAGCGAAAACGGTTCCTAAAACTTCGATATCTTCGCGCTGAAAGCGTATTTCTTGTTTTTGGCGGACTTGTTTTATGAGATCTACGTCAATGTGTAGGTTAATGCTATCATTGGAAGCGTAGATACGTTCGTTGCATAAATCGTATACCAAAATACTCTCCCGGTATAGTAAATCGCGGTTAGTTTGCCCGATGATCCCCATTAACTTAGAGTCCACTTGGTTTACATTGACCAATAATTGGGCTGTGGTATTGGCTTTTTGGCGTAAACGACTATAAAATTTGTCCTTGTAATTCTCTTGTGTGAAGATATAGATGACAAAATAGGATACGAATAGAATCGCAGACACGAGGTAGGTAAACTGGTAAGTCAGCCTGGATCTAATCTGCATAATTATTCGTTTTTAAGGATATAACCTCTGCCAAATTGGGTGTGAATCAACTTACTCGCAAAGCCTTTATCTACTTTCTTACGCAAGTAATTAACGTATACCTCGATCAAATTTGAGCTATTTTCATCTTCGACCTCCCAGATGTTCTCCGCAATTTGAGCTTTTGAAATCACCATCTCCTGGTTTTTAAGGAAGTATTCGAGTAATTGAAACTCTTTGGAAGTTAAATTAATGGATTGGCCAGAACGTGTCACCAATTTACTGATGAGATCCATCTCTAAATCAGCAAATTTCAGTACTTGGGCATCTAATTGCGCCTGAGATGAGCGTTTTAATAGGGCCTTGATACGAGCCAAAAACTCTTTAAAATCAAAGGGTTTACCTAAATAATCATCCGCGCCCGCATCAAAACCAACCAGCTTGTCGTCTGTGGTACTCAAAGCAGTTAACATTAAGATAGGTGTTTGAATACCTTCTGCACGTAGTTGTTTACAAAGTTCAATCCCGTTAATGCCTGGAATAATAATATCAGAAACAATCAGAGAGTAACTATTACGAAGGGCTAACTGCTTTGCTATTGTTCCATCATAGGCTACCTCTACCTCATAGTTGTTCTCTTCTAATCCTTGTTTCAGGGATTGAACGGTTTTAGGTTCGTCTTCTATGAGGAGAATTTTGATCATTTCAATATAGATTGTAAGTCTGCTGGAGAGTAATTAATCGACTTCAAAACTTTATTATCGGATTTGCGGTAGACTTTCCAAACGCCATTTTCCTCCTTAATCTCCGCTTCTGTACCGTCTTTATCTTGGTAGAATTTGACTGTGTACTCTGCTTCCTCTAAGGATGCACACGCTTTGGACATATTTGAACGTTGTACTTCATTGAATAATTCGACGAATTTCTCACCTAAACCGAACTCTAAAACTGCACCAGATAAGACATACTGAAGGTCACAAAGCGCATCTGCCACTTCTATCAGGTCATTTGCTGCAATTGCCTCTTTCAGTTCATCTAATTCCTCTGCTAAAAGGCTAACGCGTAGATTGCAGCGATCCGCTGCGGGAATTGTGGGTTGAGCAAGTATTGGGGCTCCAAAAGTTTGGTGGAATTGTGCCACCTGGTTCAATGAGTCTAGTTTTTCCATTGGTATGTATTCAATTTATTAAAATTAAACAATTAATGGGTCTCTAGCAATATCGTGTTTCAGGGTTAATTCAAGATTTTGAAAATACAATTGTGCACAAGTGTGGATAACTTGTGGATAACTTTAAGAGAAATTGTGGATAAGTCTGGTTTTTGTTTACAATCCTTAATTAAAGAGGCTTGCTTTCAGAGAAAGTACCATCTGTATAAAAGATAAGAACACGTTCGATCTTCTTTGCTAAATGGGTCGTTGGTGCGGGAGCAGCAACCGGTTGGCTTAATTTTGGACTACTTTCTCTAGGTCGTCTGAGATTCGATTGTACGATCGTTTGTTCAGCTAAATTATTTATAGGAGATTCTGGCTCGCTAGGTATAACAGCATCAAAAAGGGATGGAGTTGCGGTTATTGGAGCGGCCACTACTTTAGGAGCTGAGACAGCTATAGATAAATCCCGTTTATCATCTAATAACTCTTCTGCAGGGATTTCGGGGAAGGCGATGAGAATCTTCTGTACGACATCTAAGCTAGGCTTGTTTCTTCCTGAAAGAATGTGGGAGATACTGCTGCGAGGAATTCCTAAGGTATCTGCAAACTGAGAGGCACTTAGTTTCTTTGACTGAATTAACAATTCTATTTTAGCACTTAGATTCATATTTGTAAACATTAATTAATGTGTTACAAATCTAAACAATCTCTACTTATTTACAAATTCAAATCAGCAAAACAATTGTTTACAAAAGTGATACGCAATCTGGATGCAATGTAATTAGTTTACTTTTGTATAATCCTCCGATTGCTTTTTTAAAATCCTTTTTGGACATCCCTAATTGGTCATAAATATCTTCAGCAGGGCTTTTATCATGTAGATATAATACACCGTTATTATCTTTAATTGCTTGTAATACTTTCTCCACTTGCGCATCCAAACGTATGCGTCCTACTGGTTCCAAACGTAAATCAAGGCGGCCATCTTCGCGCAAGTTTTCAATGTATACAAATGTATTTTGGCCTAATATTACATTTGTAAATATTTCGTTTTTGAATAACATTCCAATTTTACAATTGTCAACTAAGCACTTAATACCTAAATCAGTGTATTCAAATGGAACTGCTTCAATCTTTGTTCCTGGTGCATAGCGCTCCTCCTCGTCTTCGATAAAGGCCGGGAAGAAGTTTTCAACTCTGGCAGAAGCGACGATTCGATCTGTTTGGGCATCTAAATAAATATACACTAAGTAGAATTTCCCTACGACCATTTTTTGATATTGCTGGCTAAAGGGAACAAATAGGTCTTTAGCTAATCCCCATTCAAGGAATACACCCAGGGGAGTAACTGACTTTACTTCTAAATAAGCGAATTGCTTAATAGTAGCGTAGGGCTTTAAGGTAGTCGCAATGATTCGATCTTCCGAGTCTCGGTAAATGAATACATCGATGGATGAATCAATTTCATACGTTGCTGGTACGTATTGTAAGGGTAATAGAATCTCATCTTCGTAACCATCTAAATAGAGGCCAAAAGGTACTTCTTTGATAATACGAAGGTGATTGTATTCACCAATCTTCAATTCATTTTCCATAAAAAAAGCCCGGCTGTGAACCGGGCATTCATTTTTGCTATTTACTAAACGACTACGTTGTTCTCTCTTAATGCTTGATTAAGCGATGTTTTTAAGTCGGTACTTTCTTTTCTTTTACCAATGATTAAGGCACAAGGTACGCCGTAGGTACCTGCAGGGAAGTTCTTTTGGATGCTTCCTGGTATAACAACTGAGTTCTCCGGTACATAACCGATGTATTCTACTGGCTCTGGGCCTGAAACATCAATTATCTTAGAAGAACCTGTAATGGTCACACCAGCACCTAAAACAGCTTTCTTTCCAATGTGTGCTCCTTCAACTACGATGCAACGAGAGCCGATAAAGGCGCCATCTTCAATAATAACAGGAGAAGCTTGAGGTGGTTCTAATACGCCACCGATTCCCACGCCACCGCTCAGGTGTACGTTTTTGCCGATTTGAGCGCAAGATCCAACCGTAGCCCAAGTGTCTACCATTGTTCCTTCGTCTACATAAGCACCAATATTCACATAAGAGGGCATCAAGATCGTTCCTTTCGCTAAGAATGCACCATAACGGGCAACTGCTGGAGGTACTACGCGAACACCTAACTCTTTATAATTTGATTTTAACTTCATTTTATCATGGAACTCGAAGATTCCCACTTCTGAAACGGCCATTTGGCGAATAGGGAAATACATAACGATTGCTTTCTTCACCCATTCGTTCACTTGCCAGCTACCATCTGCTTTAGGTTCTGCCGTTCGCAATTCCCCTTTATCCACTAAGTCTACGACTTTTTCAATCGCCTCGATGGTTTCAGCATTCGAACGAAGCTCTGGGTTATCCCAGGCGGCTACAATACTATTTTCTAATGAATTCATAAAAATGATATGCAATAAATGAAGATGCAAATTAATCAAAAAAGGCTAGGCTACCCCAGATCAGGAGAAATAAAATAGATGCCTACTGACGATGAGAGCTAAAAAGGCCTTTAAAATTGACATTAATTTAACTTCAACTTTAATAAGTCATTTAGCTGATTATCAATCAGTTAACTTAAGTTACAAAATAATATTTTGGTAAAATTTGCTAGAAAATTAGCTAAAAAGACAAGTGACATTCTGTCACTCTCCTACCCCATCGATCTGGAGCAGTAATTCCTTACACAAATATGCTAAAATATTTTGAATAAAAAACGTATCCGTGTGATTTTTATTCAAAAATCATATAATTAGCTATAATGCTAAATTAAAATAAGCTGATTTACTTTTGTAAAATAGGCCTTGTAAACGTTTAATTGGGTTTATTTAATCCTATCTCTCTTGGAATAATACATTTTAAATGCTATATTTGGCCTTTGTATGAAATCAAATTAATTTATTCAATGAAAAAAATTAAAGTTGCTATTAATGGTTTTGGTCGTATCGGTCGACTTACTTTCCGTCGTTTATTGGAAAAAGAAAATGTGGAAATCGTTGCTATTAACGATTTAACTGACAATGCTACTTTGGTACACCTACTAAAGTATGATTCAGTTCACGGTCGTTTTAATGGTACTGTTACTTCTGATGCTGACAGCATTACTGTTAATGGTAACGTGATTAAGGCTTTTGCAGAACGTGATCCTAAACAATTACCTTGGGGTGCTTTAGGCATCGATGTGGTTTTAGAATCAACTGGTCGTTTCATCGATCAAGAGGGTGCCGGACAACACTTAGTCGCTGGTGCTCGTAAAGTAATCATCTCCGCTCCTGCTAAAGGTGATATTCCTACAGTCGTTTTAGGTGTTAATGATAATACATTAACTGATGATATGACGATTATCTCTAATGCATCTTGTACAACTAACTGTTTAGCTCCAATGGCTAAAGTATTAGATGATGCTTTTGGAATCGAAAAAGGATTTATGACTACGGTTCATGCTTATACTGCTGATCAAAACTTACAAGATGCACCTCACTCCGATTTACGTCGTTCTCGTGCTGCAGCTTATTCTATCATCCCTACATCTACAGGTGCTGCTAAAGCGGTAGGTTTAGTATTACCTCATTTGAAAGGTAAATTAGATGGTAACGCGATGCGTGTTCCTACTCCAGATGGATCAGTTACTGATTTCACTGTAGTATTGAAGAAAGAGGCTACGGTTGCTGAAATCAATGCTGCCATGAAAGCTGCTGCTGATGGTCCAATGAAGGGTATATTAGAATACACAACAGACGAAATCGTTTCAATTGACATTATTGGTAACCAACACTCTTGTATCTTAGATTCTAAGTTAACAACAGCAATGGGTAACTTAGTAAAAGTGGTAGGTTGGTATGATAACGAGTTTGGTTATTCTTCTCGTGCTGCTGATTTGATCGCTCGCGTAGGTTAATTAACCTGTTTGATATAAATAAAAAAGCCTCCCGAAAGAGAGGCTTTTTTATTTTACGTTAGTTGCTCTTAAGTAATTGATGTTAAATCCTTTTTCGTTGAACATATCCTCGAAGCGCGTTTTGATTCCATAATGATCGTTCATCCAATCGGAAGTGTATAGATCATTTGTCTTGACGGTGATGTCCCAAGCATTTTCAGCTAGAGAGCCCTCAGAAAATTCGAAGAACGGCAAAGAATCTGTTTTTAGGTGAAGAATACCCCCTGGCTTTAAGATTTTCTTATAGCGATCAAGAAAGGTATGAAAAGTGAGACGACGTTTTTCGTCGCGATCTCGTAGACGTGGGTCTGGAAAAGTAATCCAAATTTCATCTACTTCATTTTCAGCAAAGTGTTGGTCAATCTCTTGCATGTGTATGCGAAGAAATGCGGTGTTTGTTAATTCAAGTTCCCTTGCAGCTCTTCCTCCCTGAGCTAATCGATCTCCTTTAACATCAACGCCAATGAAATTCATATCAGGAAATAGTTTACCTAAGCCATTGGTGTATTCTCCTCGGCCACAACCCAGTTCTAATACCAATGAATGTTCATTCGAAAAATATTCCGATTTCCATTTACCAGCCAACGTCCCGAAAATTGGTTTTGGACTTTGGATGACATTGTCTAATTCGATGGCTAGATTGTATTTGGCTGTTTTTCTTCTGCTCAAGGTGTACGCGAATTAAAAGGTAATTTCTCCTACTAGATAGGTACTTCCACAGATGAGAATTCCGTCAGAAGCTCCAGAATGTGACTTTGCGAGGGCAATAGCCTCATTAACAGATGGGACCACTTTGCCTTGTAGGCCTTTAGCCGCTGCTAATTTTTGTAGTTCTAAAGCGGATTGGGCTCTTGGATTGTTCGCTTGAGAAAAATAGTAGGTGGCCTCTGTAGGAAACAAGGATAAGACCGAATCGATGTCTTTGTCTGCCACCATCCCGAGAATAATGGTCAAATGATCGAAACCCTCTTTATTTATTTGTTGAATAATTTCTGTAATGCCACTTTTATTATGAGCTGTGTCTGCGATGATTTTAGGGTTTTCCCCTAAAATTTCCCAACGGCCTTGTAATCCTGTATTAAAGCGGGTATTCTCGATTCCCGATTTGATTTTTGTTGCCTCTAATGGAATGATTGACTGAATCTGTTCGCACCAAGCCAATACGCCGCGAATATTTTTTTGCTGGTAATGTCCTTTATAGGGACTATTGATGTTCATTTCACCCCAGCTAGGGCTTTTAAAGATAAAATCCGACGCGGAAATAACATCCGAGGCAAATTGTAGCGAGGCGTTTAATGTTAAAGCTTTGGCAATGAAAATCTCAGCGATTTCTGGCTGTTTTTCACTGATGGTTACCGGAGTATGCGTTTTAATGATGCCAGCCTTTTCCGACGCAATTTTTTCCAACGTATCCCCTAGTAAATCTTGGTGGTCAAAGCTAATGTTCGTAATCAAACACGCAAGTGGTGCTATGATATTCGTTGAATCCAATCGACCGCCTAAACCCGTTTCAATGATCGCATAATCGACTTGCTGTTCCTTGAAATAGGTAAAGGCCATAATGACTGTCCATTCAAAAAAGGATGGACGCACTTTTTCGATGAGATTCAAATTGTTGGAAACAAAAGCAGCCACCCACTCTTCAGCTATTTGTATGCCATTGATTTTTATTCGTTCTGTAAAGGAATGTAGATGAGGTGAGGTATACAAGCCCACCTTATATCCGTGTTCCTGAAGAATTGAAGCCATAAAATGGGAGGAACTCCCCTTTCCATTCGTACCCGCAATGTGCAAAGACTTGAAGGCGCGCTCAGGGTTTCCCATCAGCTCGCAAAGTGCTTCAATATTGCCTAGACCCGGTTTATAGGCTTTAGACCCCTCTCGGTGAAATACCGGTAATTGTGCATACAAAAAGGAAATGGACTCGAAATAATTCATTGGATACCTATCTTTCTCCTACGCGGAAGGTGATAGATCCTGTCGCCTCTTTCGGGCTTGCGCCTGAAGACGTTTTGATGAATTTAGATTTTTCGATGGCTCTTTTGTATTTCTGTGCCAAAGAATTAGAGAATGAATTCTCCGCAATTACTAATTTGATGATATTTCCATCTTCATCGATTTTGATGGTAAATCGAATCATACCCGTTTCCCCTGTATCATCTTTAACGTTTGGACGATTAGCGATTCTCCAGCCAGAAATATTCACGGAGGAGGAACCGGAGCCATCCCCGCTCCCGCCGGTACCACTGTAATTAGTCAAATTGTTGATTTTCCCGTTCGGGCTACCTTTATCCCCAATTTTTCCAGCGTCTGGTCCGTTTGAATTTCCTCCTGGATTCGGATTCGTTCCTCGCGTGCCATTACTGGTTGTTTTTTTCTTGAATAAAGCACCTTCATCGATTTTTTCTTCCGGTTCAGGAGTGGGTTTTGTGGAAACGGTGTTGGTCTTTTTCGTATTCTCCGAAATACTAACAGGGCTTTTAACCACAGAAGAGATAACTGTCTCTTTCGAACTAGGGGAAGGTTTCGCTTTCGTTACGGAAGCAACTTCTGTTTCTTTTTCAGCTGGCTGTGATTCATCGTTGTTAGGCAAATCACTGGCTTGGTTATAAGACTGTATATTTCCACCGCCTTCATCATCTGTTCCATAATTCACTTCGAATCCTGGTTCAGGTAATTCTAGTTTCATTTCTTCTGCAGACCAGATCTTTGCATACCAAAATAACAAAAACAACAAACCTTGAATCACGATCGTGATTGCCAAGGCTTTCCTTTGGTTTTTGCGTTCTAATTGCTGTTGTTCTATGCGTTGATCCATTTCTTATAGTGCCTTATACACCCAAATGTCTACTTTCTTAGACGTCTTTAATTCACTTGCTTTAGCATATCCAGATTCCATCGAATGTTCTGTGCCTAAGCTTATTCGGTAAAATTTCGTCTGGTCGTTTTTTAAAATAATTTCTGCCTGGTCAAAACCTCGTGATTTGAACTCCTTAAGCCCTTTTTCAGCTTGAGTTAAAGTTTGAAAACTGGCAGCTATTAAGTAAACAACATCTTGATCCGCCTCTGCCGATACTTCTTTAGGCGCTTCAATGGTATTTTTCTGAACCGTATCTATCTGAACTGGTGCAGCAGGGGCTGCTGTAGTTTTAATGGAAACAGTTTCTTTTTTCTCAATTTTAATCGGATTTAAAGAACCTTGAGATTGATTACTAGCGGGCTCCGTTAGGAAAAAAGCACCTAAACCACCTAATATGAATGCAATTAAGGCATACACATAAACTGATCTGCTTAATTTTACAGGTTCGTATTCTTCTGATATAGTAGTAGGCAGATCTTCAGCAATTGGAATTACTTCAAGAGTTGGTTTAACCACTTTAGGTTGATGAGTATAACCTAAGCTAACAGGAAAAAGACCAAATACAGTTAAATCAGCATTGAAATCTGGATTGGGAGTAAAGGATAAGCGATTTTCTGTATTTAAAGTAAAAGCACCTAGTTTCCCAATAGTTAAATACCCTTCTGATACGATTTGAGTCTTTAATTCTTTAGAGATGGCTGCTATTTCAATGGAGGCCTCTTTATGTGAAATTGATTTATTTATAGCCCATTCTGTGGTTAAAAAACGGTCATCTGTTTTAAGTTTTTCATTAAATGCGACACATTTTCTTTTAGGATATATCTTATTCTCTTTGGCGTTGAATTGATAATCTTGTGCATTTACGACGAAACCTCCGAATTGTGGTATAATTACACATTCGTGATCGTAAAGTAGGTGCTCTAGAAAGGTATAAAATTCAGTCATTCTTAAAATGAATATGCGAGAGTTGCTGTAAAGTTAAAACCTTGTGTTGGATAAAATAAATATCGTTGGTAATTTTTTCCAAGTAGATTATTAGCAGATAAAGCGGCTGTGAATTTATCTGTGATTTGGTATTCTCCTTTCAAGTTGAGATCCAGGATATTATCCAAAGCTATCGCCTTTTTAGTAATTGGATTGTATCCATAAAGCCCGCCCACATAATACAGTTGGGGTAAAATCGAAATCTTAGGGTGTACTTTAATCGTATTCATCCAAGAGATTTGCATGTTAGGTCGGTGGTAAGCATATAAAAAGGGGCCAAGGTTTCCATAATTAGTATAATCTACTTGAAGGTCAGACTGGATTTTATCCGTGACAGTCATCTTTACATTAGCTTGTAAAGAAAGAACAGAAACTGCAGTATTAACACTCGAATATAGGATTTCGTATTGTGAAAGATCTGCCGCTGAAGAAGTAAAAAATGCCATGTTAGCATATTCACCATAGCTTGCTTTTAACTCATAATGTACATTACGTTCATTAGTGCCTATTAGACCACCTGATACCATCCATTTTTGTTGGGTATTTTGTAAACTAATTGTTTGAGATAGCCAAGGATTTAGTAGTAAACTGCTGTGGTATGAATTGAATTGTGTGTCTCCTTCGAATCCAGCGAATAATCGAATAAAGTCATTCGCTCTGTATTTTAGTTGTATACTCGGGTAGATTCTTAATTCCTCATCATTAATCGCATTAATTCCCGCTTGCAAATTTAAACGAGGCAAAACGTCATAGGAAATGCTGGGTTTCAAACGGAAAAAATTACGATTTGTCGAGGTATTGCTGGTGAAGTTTGATAAGACAGCATCTCCATTAATACGTAACATTAATCCTTCCGAAATGTCATAATTCGCTTTTAAGTAAGAAGATGACATCCACTCTTTCGGTGCTAAATTCCCCGATAAAGAAGAGAATTCAGTGCCGGCCTGGTAGGAAAATCTCTTGCCCTCTGTTTGGCTGTAAATATCTCCATTGAACTTCATTTGATTATAATTGATGGCAAATGCATTCTCTGGAGTATTCATTGGAAAAACTTCTCTTCCATAAAAATTTGTTGCCGTTC
>JBIILT010000147.1:0-4583 GCA_044338355.1 Aquirufa sp. | reverse complement strand
TTACCGGAAGTCGATGTCATCCTTTTTGAGGATTACGACAAAGGGGTTTTAAGTGCCGGATTAATTCAAGAAATAATCTCCTTAGCATCTGCTCATCAAATTCCCACAGTGGTCGATCCCAAGAAAAAGAATTTCTTTGCTTACACAGGAGCTACCTTATTCAAGCCTAATTTAAATGAATTGCGTGATGGCTTAGGGTTGGATGCATCGGCCTTTTCGCCAAATCATATCGCTAAAACGGTTGCTGATTTCAAAGCAGCCCAGTCATTTACAGGACTCTTCGTAACCATGTCTGAACGCGGTGTTTACATGGATTTTGCCTCAGATCAGATTCAAATTCCAGCTCATATTCGCCAGATCGCCGATGTCTCCGGAGCTGGTGATACGGTTATTTCAATCGCAGCCTGCGCACTAGCGGCTGGTGGAACGGCTAAGCAAATTGCTGAACTCGCTAATTTAGGCGGAGGATTAGTTTGTGAATCCTTAGGGGTAGTTCCAATTGATGTGGAGTTGCTGAAGAAGGAAGCCTCAAAAATATAAAAAAAGCCCCGAACGAAAATTCGGGGCTTTTTTATGATCTGAAAGATTTAGGTTACCCCACCCAAGCCGTAAACTCGATCTCAACTTTATATTGTGGAGCAATCAAAGCGGAAATTTCATAAATCCCTGTTGTTGGTTTGATGTCGCTAAAGAAGTGCGAATGAGCGCGCGCGATGTCTGCATTTTTAGACATATCCGTCGTGAAAATACGGGTACGAACTACATCATTTAGGGAGGAACCAGCTTCCTCTAAAACGACTGAGATGCGTTCGATGATATTGTAAGTTTGAGCGTATAGGTCATCTGAGGTCACTTTTTCGCCATCTATTAAGGCTACAGTTCCTGAAACTTCTATCAGATTTCCTGTTTTTACGGCGCGGCAGTAACCGAAGGTTTCTTCGAAAGGGGAACCGCTGGAGATGTTAATTCTATTGCTCATTTTCATTGCTAATTTTCGTTATTTGTTCCCATACTTCTGGCTTAGCCTGTCTAACGACCTCGCCGATCACGATGATTGCTGGATTAGTCAAACCTTCTTTAGAGGCCATGGAGGCTAATTCGGAAGCCGAAGATACGCCGATTCGCTGGTTTTTCATCGTGCCGTTTTGGATAATCGCGGCGGAGATGCCGCCTTTGCCCATGCTTTGGCATACATCTGAAATCTCTTTCAATTTATTCATCCCCATCAAGATCACTAAGGTAGCAGAGGATTGTAAACCTAAGGCTAGGTCAGCAGTCAACGAACCATCCGATTTTGTCCCCGTCATCACCCAAAAACTTTCGTTCACACCCCTGATTGTCAACGGAATATCTGCTGAACCAGGAGCGGCATAAGAAGAGGAAATACCGGGAACATAATCCGTCAGCAAACCGAAGCCGCGTGCGTATTCGATCTCTTCTTGACCTCTACCGAAAACAAAGGGATCTCCGCCTTTTAAACGCACCACATGACCTAAAGCATAGGCTTTTTCTACAATTAAGGTATTAATCGCCTCTTGTGAATGGCTATCACCTGCTCGCTTTCCCACATAAATCTGCTCGCAGGAAGAGGAGCAATGGTCTAACAAAGATTTGTCGACCAAAGCATCGTATAAAACCGCTTGCGCAGACGCGATAGCTTTGATGGCCTTCAAGGTAATTAATTCTGGATCACCAGGGCCAGCACCTACCACCGTTAATTTCGGGTGAGGTTCTAAAGATCTGAAATGGCTTAAATTATTCATAGGATTAAGAACGTAAAGCTTTAGCGGATTGTAAAAAGGAATAGGCTTGAGCGGTGTAACGGGTAGCAAACTCTGCTGAAGGCTCATTTTGATTGATCTGCAATACTAATTCAGCGAAGCTGGGAGCGTCCACAGCAAATTCGCCCGTCGCTACGAAGTTCTCATCGAACTTGTTGATGACGGAAGTTTGGGTTGGAACCGAAATCGATTTATCTAATAAGAGTGCTTTCGCTGCCGAAATAAACACGCTGTACGCGTGGTAGATGGCATCCGCATAACGTTTGTCTTCTAAAGCAGCAGCTGTCCACTGGTATTTCTCGTCTGATTCAAAAAGAAGTGTAGCCACTAAGTCGATCACCACACCCGCACACTCACCCACACCGATTTCAGTGGCGAAGTTTTCTGTTGCACCCCAATCAATGAAATCATCGTTTACCAAAGTGCTTAAATCTGCGATCGGTTTTAATAAATCGTAAAAATATTTCTCACCTTGGCGATCGTAATAACTGTGGAAATATTCGTTTGCTTGTGCGTTTTCTTCGTAGTTATTTAATAGCGTGCGCAATACTTGAGGACCTCTTTTGGAAGGAACCTTAATCACTTTATCAGCAATTTTTCCTTCGCCATTTCCTAAGGTGGCCCCGCCTAATAAGACTTGCAAAGCCGGCAAAACGCGTTTGTCCGCGGCCTTTAAGGAAGAACCGTGGAAGCCGATGGATGCCATGCTGTGTTGTCCACAAGCATTCATACAACCAGAAATTTTGATTTTCATCGCGCTGTCGTGGATCAAGGATGGGAATTCCTCGGTGATGACCGCCTCTAATTTTGAGGTGATATTTGTTGAATCCGAAATCGCTAAATTACAGGTGTCCGTTCCCGGGCAGGCCGTGATATTTGCGATGGAGTTCGCTCCCGGAGCTGCTAAATCATGTGCATCTAATACGCAGTATACATAGGCCAAATTCGCAGATGGTACATATTTTAGCATCAAACCTTGGTTAATCGTGATGCGCACATCATCGCCGATGTAACCTGTTAATGCCTTGATCAACGAACGAGACGTCACACTTGATATATTACCATTTAGGATGCGCACATACACGGCGTGAAATCCTTTTTGCTTTTGTTCGAAGGTATTGGTCGCTAACCAAGTCGCGTATGCTTCGGTAGAAGGAGTTGCCACAGAGGCAACTAATGTAGGAGCGTCAACTTCCCAGGCTGAAGCTGATGGAATCTCAAAGGAATGATTTTTCAAGGCTTTCGTCTCCGCCTTCACTAAATCCATGAAGGCCTCGAAACCAATCTTCTGAATTAAGAACTTCATTCGTGCCTTGTGGCGGGAATTACGTTCGCCGTGACGATCAAAAACGCGTAAAACAGACTCGATGAACGGGATTATTTCGTTTTCAGCCAGGAATTCGTGAGCTACATGAGCGAGCATCGGTTGTGCACCTAAGCCACCACCCACGACTACTTTGAACCCGCGTTCGCCATTGACGATTTTGGGAATAAAACCCAGGTCGTGTAAATAGGCCAAAGACGTATCTTCATCGGTATTCGAAAAAGAAATCTTGATTTTACGCCCCATCTCCTGACAGATCGGGTTACGCAAAAAGTAGCGGAATGCCGCATCCGCATGCGGGCTTACATCGAATAATTCCTTCGGGTCAATTCCGGAAGTGGGGGAGGCGGTAATGTTACGCACCGTGTTTCCACAAGCCTCGCGTAAGGTGATATCGTCTTGCTCTAATTTCGCCCAAAGTTCCGGCGTACGGTCCAGTGATACATAATGTATCTGAATGTCTTGACGTGTCGTTAAATGCAAATTTCCGGTCGAGTATTCGTCTGAAATGTCCGAAATTCGATTCCATTGGTGGAATTGAATCTTGCCATACGGCAATTTTATGCGGATCATTTGTACCCCCTGTTGGCGTTGTCCATAGACACCGCGCGCGAGACGAAGACTTCTGAATTTCTCCTCGTGTATCTCGCCAGCCTTGAATTGAGCGATTTTTTTCGCTAAATCCAGGATGTCTTTTTCTACGACGGGATTTTCTATCTCAGAGCGGAAACTTTGCATAATTTATTCTTGATAAGTTTATAAAGTCTATATAATATATAGATTAGATGCAAATCTACGAAAATACCTTTTATTGCCAAAGAATTTTTATATTCGTTTTCATAAATCTTTAAACGATGAAAAAATTACTGACTATTCTTTTTTGTGCACTAGCACTTAGCCTAAACGCACAGATCGGGAAAGACCCGGCTGGCGTGCAAGTTGTGAAGACAAAACACTCCATTACGATCGCCGGCAAGGTGATTAATTACACGGCTACCACCGGTTACATGCATATGAAGGCAGATACGGGTAAGATTTTGGCCAAAATATTCTTCACTTACTATTCCAAAGACGACGAAGACGGCGCTAAACGCCCAGTTACTTTCACCTTCAATGGTGGCCCAGGCTCAGCTTCTTTGTGGTTGCACATGGGTGGCGTAGGTCCTAAACGCGTTGTTTTAAAAGACGACGGTACAGCGACTGCAGCCCCTTATTCTTACATCCCCAACGAATTTTCTTGGTTAGACAAGACGGATTTAGTCTTTATTGATCCCGTTTCCACTGGCTATTCTCGCGCCGTGGGCGAACCTGCTAGCAAATACCATGGCTACGTAGAAGATATCAAATCAGTAGGTGATTTCGTACGCAACTTCCTAGGTCGCTACGATCGCTGGGCATCGCCTAAATTCCTAGCTGGAGAAAGCTACGGAACCACACGTGCTGCTGGATTATCGAAATTTTTACAAGATGAGCACCGT
>JBIILT010000145.1:0-4595 GCA_044338355.1 Aquirufa sp. | reverse complement strand
TAGCGGATACACAAGGAAATGTGACGGGAACGGTTTATGTGACGCTATCTCCTTACCAATTTATGGTGACGGGAATGGAATCAAAATACGATTTGATGTCCTCTGTTTTTGGGGCATACGGAGAAATGAACAAAGCATGGACCGGAGACGATGTGAGAGGATTCTCGAAAATCGCTTCGAACCAAACCATGATCCACCGGAAAGTTAACGAACAATAACATGGCAAAGATCGGAATCGTAGGGGCCGCAGGCTACACAGGAGGCGAATTACTGAGAATCTTAGTGAATCACCCGGACGTGCATTTGACGTGCATTTTATCCAACTCACAGGCGGGAAAATTGATCTCAGATGTGCACACCGATTTATTAGGCTCTACGCATTTACGCTTTTCTAAAGACCTAACACCCGTTGACGTTCTTTTCTTATGCTCCGGACACGGCGAATCGAAGAAATTCTTAGCCGCAAACGACATTCCTTGGCACACGAAAATCATCGATTTAAGCACGGACTTCCGCGATGAATCCGAGGGCTTCGTCTATGGTTTAGCCGAGTTCCAAAAAGAAAAGATCCAATCCGCGACCAAAATCGCAAACCCTGGCTGCTTCGCCACTTCGATCGAATTAGCCCTTTTGCCTCTCGCAAACGCCGGTTTAATCACCGAAGACGTGCACGTTTCAGCCATCACCGGTTCGACAGGCGCTGGTCAATCGTTATCTCCTACGAGCCATTTCTCTTGGAGAAATAACAATGTGAGTGTGTACAAGACGTTTACGCACCAGCATTTGGCAGAGATTAAGCAGACTTTAGGAACGAATAAGGCCATCCATTTTATCCCCTACCGTGGTAATTTCTCGCGCGGGATTATGGCAAATGTGTACACGCCTTACAGCGGGACGCAGGAGCAGGCCGAAAAATTATACGAAGATTTCTACGAAAATTCACCCTTCGTTTTCCTCAGCCCAGAGGCCGTGGACGTGAAGCAAGTAGTGAATACGAACAAGTGTTTTCTTCATTTGCAGGTCTATGAGGGCCAAATCCTCATCAGCTCTGTAATAGACAACTTGATTAAAGGCGCCTCCGGCCAAGCAGTTCAGAATATGAATTTGATGCTGGGGTGGGAAGAAGATTTAGGTTTAAAGTTAAAAGCCATTGGGTTCTAGAGTATAGATTATAGATTAGAGAGTATAGATAAAACTATCTCCTATCTCTTCTCTCTACTCTATAAACTAAATTATAAAGAGTATAGATAATAGAGTAGAGATTAGAGATAAAACCATCTCTTCTCTCTACTCTATTATCTCTCATCTAAATGTTTATGCAACTATTCAACGTTTACCCCCTCTACGACATTGAGCTTGTAAAAGCGAAAGGAAGCACCGTTTGGGACAAAAATGGGCAGGAATACCTGGATTTATATGGTGGTCACGCGGTGATTTCCATCGGACACTCGCATCCTACCTATGTGAAGCGAATGAGCGAGCAGCTAAACAACATCGGCTTTTACTCGAATTCGATTATCATTTCGGGTCAGCAAGAGCTAGCTGAGAAGCTGGGAAAGGTGTCTGGATACGAAGATTATACCTTGTTTTTGACGAATTCGGGAGCGGAATCGAATGAGAACGCTTTGAAATTAGCGTCGTTTCATACGGGTCGCAAGAAGGTGGTGGCTTTTTCGAAGGCATTCCACGGGAGAACGGCTGGGGCGGTAGCAGTGACGGATAATCCGAGCATTGTGGCACCTATTAATGATACATCGCATGTGAGTTTCTTGCCTTTTAATGGCCTAGAAGGATTAGAAGCGGGTATTACAGAAGAAACGGCGGCGGTGATTGTGGAAGGCATTCAGGGTGTGGGAGGAATTCAGGTGGCGAGTGATGCATTCTTGCAGGCGTTAAGAAAGCGTTGTGATGAGACGGGTGCACAGTTGATTTTAGATTCGGTTCAGTGTGGCTATGGCCGTTCTGGACAGTTCTTTTCGCACCAGTTTGCGGGGATTCATCCGGATATGATGACGACTGCAAAAGGAATGGGCAATGGATTTCCGGTCGGTGGGGTGTTGATTGCGCCGCATATAAAGGCGAGTTATGGTTTGTTGGGGACGACTTTTGGGGGAAATCACTTGGCGTGTACGGCAGCGAATGTGGTGCTGGATGTGATGTTAGAAGAAAAGTTGATTGAAAACGCAAAAAAGATGGGTGACTATATTCAACAGGAGTTGAAAGGTATCCAGGGAATAACGGAAGTGAGAGGTCGTGGTTTGATGATCGGGATTGAGGTGGAACAGCCTGTGGGGACTGTGAGAGATGCTTTATTGTTTAAAGAGCATATATTCTGCGGTTATTCTGGGAAACATACCTTGCGTCTTTTGCCTAGCTTAGCGATCGATCAAAAAATTGCGGATCAATTTTTACAAAGTTTAAAAACAGTTTTAGCAAATTAACCCTTGCTTTTGAACTAGAAATGTGATTATTTTGCGTTTCTTTGTTCAAAACACAAGAGCAAAAAATAGAGTAAAAACAATCATTTATCCTTTATAATGGCATTAATTACAAAAATTAGAGAGAAGTCAGGAGTAGCGGCGGCGGCAATTGCTATCAGTTTAGTTTTATTCCTAGTGGGAAGTGATATTTTCCAAGGCAATTCATCTTTGTTCGGGTCTAGCTCGAAAGAAGTGGGCGAAATCGCTGGAGAAAGCATCCTGATTCAAGATTTCCAAAAGAAAGTAGAAGAGCAGACTCAAAATTACACGGCTCAAACAGGCAAAGGCCCATCTGAGCAAGAGGCAAGCATGATTCGTGACCAAGTTTGGAACCAATTAATCTTAGACATCGCTTACAAAAAAGAATTCGATGCGTTAGGAATCAAGGTTTCTGATGAAGAGTTAATCGACATGGTGCAAGGAAATAATATCCACCCATCTGTTCGTCAGCAATTCACGAATCCTCAAACAGGTCAATTCGATAAGACGTTCGTGGTTCAATTCTTAAAGAATTTAAAGAACTTGCCTATTGAGCAACAACAATCTTGGGATCGTTTTGAGAAATCAATCGCTCAAGATCGTGTCCGTGCGAAATACGAGAGTTTAATGCGTATGTCTAACTACGTGACTCAAGTAGATGCGGCGAAAGAATACCAATCGCAAACAGCGAAGTTTAATTCGAAATTCTTATTCGTTCCTTTCTTCTCCGTTTCGGATTCAAGCATTAAGGTGCAAGATTCTCAATTAGAAGAATATTTAGCGAAACACAAGGATGAGTTTAAAGGAACGAACACGCGTTCGATTCAATACGCAACATTCCCAGTGATTCCTACGAAACAAGATACGGTTGAGTTCTACAACTCGATTAAGAAATTAGCGAAGGATTTAGCGGTAACGCAAAATGATTCAGCGTTCGCCGTATTGAATTCAGATGTACGTACTCCGTATTTAGTTTCTTATGCAGAAATTCCGGAAGGAGTGAAAGAGCAATTAGGTAATTTCCAAGTAGGTGGTGTCTATGGACCATTTAAAAATGGCTTGACTTATTCCATCTACAAGTACGGTGGTGTGAAGAAAGATACGTTATTTACAATGCGTGCTAGCCATATCTTGATCGCACCAGCGGACAAGTCGGATTCAGCGAAGGCGCAAGCGAAAACACGTGCAGAAGGAATTTTGGCACAAATTAAGGGAGGCGCGAGCTTCGAGACTTTGGCCCAAATGAATGGAATGGACGGCACCGCACAACAAGGTGGTGACTTAGGTTACTTCAAAAACAACGGTGGAATGGCTAAGTCATTTGAGAAAGCGTTGTTTGGTTTCAATGGCGCTGGTTTAATGCCAGGTATTGTAGAAACGGAATTCGGTTTCCACGTAGTGAAAGTAACTGACGCGAAGACAAACACGAGCTATAAGTTAGCGGCGATCAATAAGACCATCGCTCCTTCTCAAGCGACGATGGATAAAGTATTTACGACGGCGGATGCGTTTGCGAATGCAAATGGTAACTTGGCTTCGTTCGAAGTGGCTTTGAAAAAAGACAAAAACTTAATCATGATGCGTGCGGATCGTTTAACAGAAAATGCGTCTGCGGTAAATAACTTAACGAGCGCACGAGAGATCGTACGTTGGGCATTTGAAGATAACACAGCGGTAGGCGATGGTTCTAAGCGAGTGTTCGAGCAAGATTCTCAATACATCGTTGCTTACGTAACAGGTAAGTCTGAAAAAGATAATGTGAAAGTAGAAGACTTCCGCCAGGAGTTAACTTCCTTAGTTCGCAATCAATTGAAAGGTGAATTCGTTGTTAAGAAATTAGCGAACAAGAAAGGTTCATTAGAGCAAATCGCACAGGCATACGGTGCAGGTGCATTAGTTGAAAGCGTTCAAGATATTACCTTAGCTAGCGGTATGTTAAATACAGCGGGTCCAGATGCGATTGCATTGGGTCATATGGCTGGTTTGAAAAACGGTAAGCGTTCGAAGGTATTTGTAGGAGAAAATGGAGTGTTTATCGCTGAGAGGTTAAGCGGTGCTCCGGCTCCAGCATTAGCGGATTACTCTGGATACAAGAACCAAATCCAAATGATGAACACACAACGTTCTTCATTCTAC
>JBIILT010000146.1:0-4595 GCA_044338355.1 Aquirufa sp. | reverse complement strand
GAGCGCAGTAGAGAGAATAATTTAGAGTATGGAATTACAGCAAATTTAAGTTTAGACAAGCTATTGCCTAAAAATTGGGGTTTAAATATTCCTTTCTTTATTACCTATGACCGCCGAAATATTTCCCCACAGTTTGATCCATTTGATCCGGATATATTCCTGTCTAATTCAATTCAGAAGTTTAATGCTGAATCAAAGAAGAATTCCTATTTAACCATGGTGGAAGATAATACAGAACGTAAAGGATTTAATTTTTCTAATGTTAAAAAGAATCGGGGAGCTAAGTCTAAGAATTCTTATCCTTGGGATATCTCGAATTTTACTTTCTCTTATGCCTTTTCCGAAATGTTAAGGACTAGTCCGCTTATTGCAGAATACACACAGTCAAGTCATAAGGGAAGTGTTTTATATGCATATTCAACTTCAGCACGTTATATAGAACCATTTAAGAAGGCGTCATTCGATTTAATCAAGGATTTCAACCTGAATTTAGTGCCTTCCTCTTTATTAGTGCGATTAGATATGGATCGCAGCTTTATTAAAACTCAGTTGAGAAATTCGGAATTCACTACCGTGGGTGTAGCTCCTCAGTTTGAAAAATATTGGTTCTTTAATAGACAATATGCATTGAATTGGAATTTGACAAAAAGTATGGTTCTGAATTATAATGCCCAAATTAATGCCATTATTGATGAACCTATAGGGGATTTAGATACGCAGGAAAAGAGAGATTCCGTTATGATTAGCTTAAGAGCTTTGGGTCGTGCCAAGAGTTTTGATCAGCAAGCTGGTATGGTTTGGCGTTTGCCATTACAGAAGTCTGTTTTAACGGATTGGATGAATGCGGATTATACGCATCGGGTAGGATATAACTATTTCGCCAATTCATTTGATATTCGAGATTCTTTAGGATTACCTTTTGGAAACATTATCAAAAATACGCGTGAACAAGCAATTAATGGGAAAGTTGATTTTGTAGCCCTATATAATCGGATTAAGGCTTTGCGGTGGGCAAATACTCCCCGCACTTTTGGTAAAAATATAGCAAGAAATCCAGGTGATGAGGAAGATATTGTCATTCCGAGTAAATCTGCTATTAAAGCGGTAACGCGTTTATTATTAACCTTACGTGGAATTCAAGTCAACTATTCTATTAATGAGTCTACTACCTTACCAGGATTTATGCCTGATCCCGGTAATCTAGGTATGAATCGTGTTAATTCAGCTCCTGGATTTGACTTTATCAGCGGAGGGCAAGATGATGGTATCCGATTTAAGGCAGCAGAAAATGGTTGGTTGACCCGAAGTACCGTACAAAATACACCATTTACGCAGTTAAGGAATCAGAAATTAACCTATTCTACCCAACTAGAACCTACGAAAGATTTACGTATCCAGGTAGATGGTAATTACAATCGAGGGGATAATTACCAAGAATTCTTCAGACCTGATCAAGCAGGAGGTCCATTTAAATCCCAAAGCCCGATTCGCTCAGGTAATTATTCGATGTCATTTTTGTCTTTTATGACAGCATTCTCTAATCCAGAAGCCGTTTTCGAAGAATTTAGGTCCAACCGTTCCGTTTTAATTTCAAGATTAAATAAAGCGAAATCATCTGAAGTAGGAACTTACAATCAAAACTCTCAAGATGTATTAATTCCTGCTTTCTTCGCCGCTTATTCTGGTGTTTCCGCTAATGATGTTAAGTTTTCGCCTTTCTATGAAATTCCATTACCGAACTGGAAAGTAGATTACAATGGTTTGAATTTGCTTCCTGGAATTAAGAATAAATTCTCTTCATTTACCATAACTCATATGTATTCAAGTACCTATAATGTGGGGAATTTCGTATCGTCATTAGAGTATGGTCAGTTTGCTACTGATTATATGAGTTTGTCTTTAAATAGCTTATTGTATCCTCTTTCCTCTCGTTTCGACCCCGAAACGAATACCCTAATTCCGGTATATGTTATGAGTACGATCTCATTCGTGGAACGTTTCTCGCCATTAGTTGGAGTTAATGCAGTGACTAAGAGTAAAATATCTTTGCGTTTAGAATATAATCAGGATCGTAACGTAGGCTTAAATCTAGCGAATTCACAGGTTGCTGAATTAGCTAATAAGGACTTTACGGTGGCTGTCGGATTTACTAAATCCAATATGTTAATTCCTTTTAAGATTAATGGAAGATCTGTTCGTTTGCCTAATGATTTACGATTTAATATGAATTTAACTATCCGGGATACACGTACTTTACAACGGAAATTAGACGCAGAAACGATTGTTACGCAAGGTTTTGTGAATTTTCAATTCCGTCCACAATTAAGTTATAATGTAAATAATAAATTAACGGTGACGGCTTATTTCGATAAGATGATGAATAATCCATTGGTATCTAATTCTTTCTATCGATCTACAGTGGCGGGAGGTTTTCAAATACGGTATAGTTTAAGTGAATAATTAAAAATCGTTTGCAAAAAATCTAGATTTTAGTGACCTTTGTGAGCAAATAATAATCATATGAATTTTCCAAGTGAATTAAAGTATACTCAAGAACACGAGTGGATTAAAATAGACGGCGATGTAGCTGTGGTGGGTATCACTGATTTCGCTCAAGGTGAGTTAGGAGATATTGTTTTTGTAGAGGTGGAGACTGTAGGTCAAAACATTACAAAAGATGGCGTCTTTGGAACTGTAGAAGCTGTTAAAACAGTATCTGATTTGTTCTTACCTGTAGCTGGAGAAATTGTAGAATTTAATACAGCTTTAAACAACAGTCCTGAATTAATAAATTCAGATCCTTATGGAGATGGTTGGGTAGTAAAAATTAAAGCAGCTGATGCTGGTGATCTATCCCAATTAATGGATGTTGAAACATATAAATCCTTTATAGGACATTGATTTTTAAACCCTGTTAATCAGGGTTTTTTTATAACCAAAAACAAATGCGGATCTTATTCAAACAGCTTTTAATTCAAGATAGTCGGTCTTCCTACTATGGTAAGAAAGTTGATTTGCTTTCAGATAAGGGTCGGTGGATAGAAATTGGGTCCACAATTCAATCTAAAGCAGATTTAATCGTTTCAGGTGAAACTCTTGAGTGGTTTCCTTCCGTTGTTGATCTGCGTGTGCACAATACGTTGCCAGGTGGAGAACATAGAGAAGATTGGTCAAGTTTGAAAGCTGCTGCTTGGAAGGGTGGGGTATTAGATTTTTTACTCTTACCTACAGGTGATCCTGTTCCACAACAGCCCGAATCTATCCAATTTATTAAAAATCGCTTAGTTGGTTCAGGTGTATTATCGTATCCTGTAGCACCATTAACACTAGGTAACAAATCAGAAAATTTTACTGATTTGATGGACTTGCATCAAGCAGGAGCCTCTTGGTTTAGTCACGGTGCAGGTGCTTTGCAGGACACCGATTTGATGTTAAAATGCCTTCAATACTTGCAGCCATTAAAGGCGAAAGTTATTTCTAGACCTGATGTAAGTGGCTTGTCCTTATTTGGCCAAATACATGAGGGGCTGCAAAGTACCCTATTAGGTTTGAAAGGTATACCTGTATTAGCAGAAACGATGCACGTAAAACGTGATTTGGATCTTTTATCGTATGTGATGCAGCATTCTTTCGGTTTAGCTCATCCAGAATTTGCGCTGCATTTCTCTTGTATTTCCACTGCAGAATCAGTGAGGTTGATTTCAGAAGCACAAAAGGCGGGATTACCTGTAACGGCAGACGTTGCCGTATATTCACTACTATTTACAGAAGATGCTGTATCTGAGTTTGATACTCTTAAAAAGGTAAATCCCCCACTCAGAACAGAAGCGGATCGTTTAGCGCTATGGAAAGGATTAAAAGAGGGTGTAATTCATTCGGTGGTATCTGATCACCATCCTGTTGAAATAGAATGCAAAGAAGTAGAGTTTGATCAAGCATCTTTTGGTACATTAGGACTAGAAACGCTAGCTATCGCCTTTATTCAAGAAGCTAGGAAACAAGGTCTAGAAAAATCTGATGTTTATTTATCACATAATCCAAGTTCTTTCTTAGGAATCTCCCAGCCCGAGTTAAAAGTGGGAGAAGAAATGAAAGGGATGTTATTAGTGAAAGAAAAGAATACCTATGAAATAGCTAATATCGTGTCTAAATCGACGAATTCCCTATTTATTGGTCATTCCTTTGATTATCAAATCATAGGAGTATTTAATGGTTTAAATCATTCCTATGGTCAATAATTGGTTTGCTGAAATAGGTCGTTTTTCCTTATATGCCTTTTTATTCGTTGTTTTAATGGTCATGTATGGGCTTGTATTGCAGCAAGTAGGAATTATTCCAATAGGAGGAAAGAAGGCACCTACTTTTGTCATTTTGCTATTTTTTCAGTGGTGGTATATTTCACGATTTCCTCAAAATCATCAAGGTGAAAAGAAACATTTTTTAGTCTATTTTACTTTACAGTATATCTTAATTGTCATTACAGCGCTATTTAGCAGCCTTTTTTTAAATTATTTCTTTCAGACCTCTACTGGTTTACTCATGTTGGCTTCCTATATACAGCAGAGTTTATTAGAGTTAAATTCGTTTAAGGAAGT
>JBIILT010000144.1:0-4613 GCA_044338355.1 Aquirufa sp. | reverse complement strand
AACAAGTTAGATACCTTTTATGACCGAATAACCGGAGGTGAGGTGTTCCTGAAAGTGGCGACAAGTCTAGGAAAGGTAAAGGAGAAAATGTTAGAAATTAAGATCACTGTCCCCGGGGCGGTGTTATTTGTGAAGGAAACAGCGAAATCATTTGAAGAGGCATTAGACCTTGCATTACATGCGATTGCAGAACAGATTAAACGATTTAAATCAAAAACTAATGCCGTGAAGGCGCTTCGAGCAGAAGATTTGTAGAGCGAGGAATTTTAGAAAAAAAATGAAACAAAAGAGGCGACCTTCGGTCGCCTCTTTTCATATCAGGGTAATCAAGATTAGATTCCGAAAGCAGACTTAACCACATCTACGTAGTCTAATTTTTCCCAAGTGAATAATTCCACTTCTTTACTTACTATTTGGCCATTAGGACCTGTGAATTCTTTTGTAACGATCTCGTTCTTACGTCCCATGTGTCCGTAAGCTGCTGTCTCTGAATAGATCGGGTTACGTAATTTTAAACGTTGCTCGATGAAATAAGGACGCATATCGAAGATTGCCTCTACTTTACGTGCGATTTCACCGTCAGTCATATCCACTTTCGCTGTTCCGTAGGTATCGATAAATAAACCGCAAGGTTTGGCTACACCGATCGCATAAGAAACTTGAACTAATACTTGGTCACATAGACCAGCAGCTACTAAGTTTTTCGCGATGTGACGCGTTGCGTAGGCAGCTGAACGGTCTACTTTGGAAGGATCTTTACCAGAGAAGGCACCACCACCGTGAGCACCTTTACCACCGTAGGTATCTACGATAATTTTACGGCCCGTTAAACCCGTATCTCCGTGTGGACCACCGATGACGAATTTACCCGTAGGGTTAATGTGATACGTGATCGCATCGTTGAATAATGCTTGCAATTCAGGCTTCAATTTAGCCTTCACGCGAGGGATAACGATTTCAATGATGTCCTTGTTGATTTTCGCTAACATTTCTGCTTCTGACGCGAAATCATCGTGTTGTGTCGAAACAACGATCGTATCGATACGTTGTGGCACGTGGTTGTCGCTATATTCAATCGTTACCTGAGATTTTGCATCAGGACGAAGGTACCCGATTAACGATGGCTCGTTATTGCGGATAGCTGAAAGTTCTTGTAAGATTTTGTGAGCTAAGTCTAAGGCCAAAGGCATATAATTATCCGTCTCTTTCGTAGCGAAACCGAACATCATTCCTTGGTCACCTGCACCTTGATCCTCTGGATTCTTGCGATCAACTCCTTGGTTGATATCGGCTGATTGCTCGTGAATCGCTGATAAAATACCGCAAGAGTTTGCCTCAAACATATATTCTGACTTCGTATAACCAATCTTGCGAATTACTTCACGTGTGATGGCTTGCACGTCTAAATAAGTTGAAGTGTTTACCTCTCCAGCTAAAACTACTTGACCAGTGGTTACAAGCGTTTCGCAAGCTACTTTGGAAGTGGGGTCAAAGGCCATAAAATGGTCAATTAACGCATCAGAGATTTGATCAGCTACTTTATCTGGATGTCCTTCAGAAACCGACTCAGAGGTGAATAGATAAGCCATGGGCGAATATTAGTTGTTTATTTAGATTAAAATCAGGGCAAAAATACGATTATTTCAAGGAACCCGCAAGTTCAAATCAGTTAATTATTGACCGGTAAATAGTTTTTAGCGCAGCCCTTACGAACGGAAAGGTAGGAACAGACCACATCAAACGCAAGTCTTCTCTTGCGGTGGTTTCCTCTTGTAAGAATTTCAACAGGAGAGCTGGTTTATTGTTGTAAAATAGGCTTTCAAAGACTTTGGAGCCGGCAATCTTTTGATCAATTAATACTTGAAGGAAGACTTCATCCAGCCAAATTTTCCAAGGACGTACCGGTATCACTAGTTGAGCGGACGGTCCATTTTCTAAGGAAGCGACAAGGTCTTGGCAGAATTTTTGGGTTCTGTAAAAACTGTAACCGGTTGTGGATTTTACGAAGCCACCGCTGGTGCCGATTTTGAGGTGTTTTTGATATAAATTCTCCGGTTTATTCGGATTGTTTCGCATGGGAATCACCCCGCTTTCCTCTTCTTTTAACAAGTAATCATCGGCTGTTAGCCCATAATAAGCGAATAAGTAGGATTTGATTTTGTCGCGGTAATATTCGGGTTCGCGCAAGGTTGAAGAGAAAAAGGTGTATTCAAATAGGGCCTTGCGTGGACTAGTGGGCAAAACGTACATGAATTCACATTCATTCCCGAATGCAACTCTGAAATCGAATAAATGAGCAGCGTCTGTTTCGAAGTTATTGAAGTTGCATTCAATTTCCCAGCCCAAGAAGTGTTGTTTCAGGTGTTTAGGGTTGTCATTTTCACACGGGAAAGGGCTGAAACTATCGATGATTTTTTCAGAAGCATAAAAAGTGCCTTCAGAGGTGCTAACACATGATCCTAGCCCGTTATAACTAAAGGATTGAATTTCTGCTGCTATGTGGTGAATATTCGAGTGTTTAAGCAGTTCTGATTCAATGTGTGCAAACCAGGCCTTTCCGTTTATTTTGCGATAGGAATAAGGCTCGATAGCAATCTTCAACGAAGACGGTCTAGCGCTATGAAAATAAAGGTAATCCCAGGATTTTTCCGCTAGGAAATCGAATTCGCCTGAATCGGAGTTCCAATAACAAAAGGTTTGTTCGTTTCGAATGCCCCGATCGATGATTAGAATGCGTCGTGAACTGAGGTTACTTTGGGCTAAATAATAGGCAAAAGATAAACCGGCCATGCCACCTCCCGCCAGGATGAAATCGTATTCTCGATAGGCTGGAGCGGGTAATTGCATAAACTAGATGTGCTTTTCCGCGTGGTAACTCGAACGAACTAGGGCTCCAGATTCTACGTACGCTAGCCCACGCTTCAGTCCTTCCTCTTTGTACATCGCGAAGGTGTCTGGATGAATCCAATCGATTACTTCGTGGTGCATTTTCGTAGGTTGCAAGTATTGACCTAACGTCAACACATCTAAGCCGTTTTCCACTAGGTCGTCCATCGCTTTCAATACCTCGTCTTGTGTTTCACCTAAACCTAGCATGATGCCGGACTTATTGCGTTTGCCAAACTCTTTAGTCCGCTTGATTTGCTCTAAACTCCGGGCATATTTTGCTTGAGGTCGTACATAACGGTACAGACGTTCTACGGTTTCCATGTTGTGAGAAACGACTTCTTGACCGCCTTCGATCATTCGAATTAGGGCATCCCAATTCGCTTTCACGTCTGGAATCAGGGTTTCTATAGTCGTCAATGGAGTGGTTTCTTTCACCGCGCGAACGGTTTGGTACCAAATTTCAGCCCCTTTGTCTTTTAATTCGTCGCGGTTCACCGAGGTGATTACGGCGTGTTTAACTTGCATTAACTTGATGGCATCAGCCACACGGCGTGGTTCGTCTTCGTCATATTCGTTTGGACGGCCGGTTGCTACGGCGCAGAAGGTGCAAGAACGGGTGCAGACATTACCTAAAATCATGAATGTGGCAGTTCCTTCGCCCCAGCATTCGCCCATATTGGGGCAATTACCAGATTGGCAAATCGTGTGCAACTTGTACTCGTCTACAATTTTGCGGACATTCGTATATTTCTCCCCGATGGGCAATTTAACGCGCAACCAGTCTGGTTTGCGGGTATTAGCGGCAGGAGTTACTTGAGGTAATTCAATCATTTTTTTCTATTTACTTTTTCCAAAGAAAAAGGTCACATAACCCGTCGTATAAACAGAGCGAGGGTTGGTTTGGTTTAAAATTTCAACAGGTTGGCTGAAAAAATCGAGGATAAAACCCGTTTCAATGGCTAGATAATTCTGCTTTAAGGTTTCAAATTTAAACTCTAGAGCCGTTTTCACATGCCATCCAGGTACTAATTTTGATTGAGAAAACCCTGAAAAAAAACTCCCCTCGCCATTAATGGAGGATTTGTTATAGGAATTATCTAACGCATCAGCCATTGGAACGCTGGTCGTTATTGTTCTTCCAGCGTCAGAATAAGATAAATCAACATAGTAGGGTTTTAAAAGACCAATGGTAGGTCCAGTGGAAATACGGCCAGCCAAACTAGTTCCTCCTTCTTGCGCCTGATTTAAAAGCAAATAATGTTTACCATAACTCGTTCTAAGATTGAGAAGGTAATTCAATTTGCCCTCTACATAGGTTCTTCCATTAAATGAATAAGGGGAGTCGAATTCTTGGTAGTCTTTGGTATTTGTTAGGTCGATATTTATAAAGGAGCGATTAGGTAAGTTTTTAACAAAACTAAAACCTCCCAAAATGCCAGAATTGGTATTTGTGTTTATTCCAATGCCCCAAGAGGCGGTGTTGTTGATTTCTTTTTTCTGAGGTGCGGCTGATTTTCTTTGACCCATTATAACGAATGGCATCCCTAAAATAACCCACAATAAAAAAAATCTAGGCATGAAGAAACGGTTTAATTTCATCTACAGAAATATCCCAATGGGTAGCAGAGTAAGGACAAATTCCCTTGTCAATCACAAGTACTTGAGGTGACTGATGTTCAATAGTAAATTGTTCAGCAATTTGGCCTGAAATAGGTCTGTAGGCT
>JBIILT010000010.1:0-16032 GCA_044338355.1 Aquirufa sp. | reverse complement strand
GACTATGGGTGATATCGGTGCATTATCTGCTTTAAAAGAGCAAATGGAAGGCGCTGAAAGAGAACAAGCGATTAAAAAATTAGAGAAGAAATCCTCTAAAAAGGCTGAATAGAAACATTCACCTGTTCTATACTGAAAGGGGTTGGCGAAAGCTGACCCCTTTTTTTGTTTTTTGCTTTTTTTTTCCAAACTTACACCTATCATTAAAACCTATCAACCATGAGTAACACTTCAAGACGGAACTTCCTGCAAAAAGCGGGATTAGCCGCAGCTAGCTTCTACATTGTGCCACGCCACGTATTAGGCAAAGGCTACACTGCTCCTTCAGATAAATTAAACATCATGGGTGTCGGTGGTGGCGGAAAAGGCTACAGCGATATCATGAATTCGTATAACAAAGGAGCTGAAAACATCGTCGCAATTGTCGACGTAGATGATCGCCAAATCGTTCGCATCAAGAACGATCTTCCTAAAGCAAATATTTACCGTGATTTCCGTGCTGCCTTAGATAAAGAAGGTAGCAACGTAGACGCAGTCATCGTTTCTACTCCAGATCATACCCACGCAACCATTGCGATGGAGGCGATGCGTCGTAAGAAACACGTATATGTTCAAAAGCCCTTAACACATGATATCTACGAGGCGCGTCTTTTAGGCGAGAAAGCGAGAGAGATGAAAGTCGTGACGCAAATGGGTAACCAAGGTTCATCAGGTGACGGTGTTCGTCAAATGATGGAATGGTTCGATGGCGGTGCGATAGGCAAAGTAAAAGAAGTATATGTTTGGACGAATCGTCCCGTATGGCCGCAAGGAATCGCTTACCCTGCTGCTGGATCTCCAGCGCCAGCAGAGTTAGATTGGGATCTTTGGTTAGGACCAGCGAAATACAGAGAATATAACCCAGCTTTACTTCCATTCAAATGGAGAGGCTGGTGGGATTATGGTACTGGTGCACTAGGCGATATGGGATGTCACTTATTGGATCCTCCTTTCAAAGTATTAGGTATCCGTGACGCGATTGATGTAGAATGTTCGGTAGGTTCTGTCTTCTTGCAAGATTGGACACCAGAATACATTCCTCAAGGATGTCCTCCTAGCTCGATGGTAACATTGCACTATGGTCCTTCGAAGAAGAATAATTCCCCAGTGAAATTGACTTGGTTTGATGGTGGTCTTCGGGCACCACATCCAGATGGCATTCCTTCTTCGGAAGTGATTGGTGATCCAGATGGCTCGAACGGAGTTATTTTAATCGGAACGAAAGGTATCATGACTTGCGGAACGTATGGTATGTATCCTAAAGTATTTAAAAACGGTAAGCGTGTAGATGAATCAGAACTTCCTAAAGCAAGCTTAGCGCGTGTGAAAGGCGGCGATAGCGGTCACAATACGCAGTGGGTAGAGGCTTGTAAGGCTGGTTTTGGCAATATGGAAGTAAGTTCTCCATTCGATTACGCTGCTCCATTTACAGAATCTGTTTTAATGGGTAACATCGCCATTCGTTCGTACATGTTACGTGAAGGAGATGGTCGTAATGCGAAATTTGTAGGTCGCCAAAAACTGGAGTGGGATGCAGCAAACATGCGCATCACGAACTTCGATGCGGCAAACCAATTCGTGAGACGCGAATACCGCAACGGCTGGACTCTTTAAAAAGCCATTAGATAATTAGATTAGAAAAGACGGGACGCTCTCCCGTCTTTTTTTTATTTTTGTGTTATGAATTTTAGCGCATCCACTCCTGCCACTGAAGTCTTCGCACAAGTCGAAGCTTACATCATCTCTCAAGGTTATACCATCATCGACAAAGACCATAGCCGCCCTTGGGGAGGTTTCTTTGTGTTAGACGAATCGCAGGCAGCAAAATTTGCAGCACAATTCTTCCCACAGCTTTCTATGGACGCGATTCAAATCACGCAGAAGCTAAGCCCTAAGTTTTTAGTGGTAGCGCCATCCATGCGTTTGTCATGGCAATACCATTTCCGCAGAGCGGAAGTATGGACGGTGAATTCTGGTCCGGTAGGAGTTGTGATCTCCGAAACGGATGAGCAATCTGCTCCAGGTGCTTATGAGGAGGGTGAATTAATCACGTTGCCTACCGGCATGCGCCATCGTTTAGTCGGTTTAGACAACTGGGGAGTGGTGACAGAGATCTGGCAACATACCGATGTGGAGAACCCTTCGGATGAATCCGATATCGTCCGCTTGCAGGATGATTTTGGCCGTTAATCAAATTTAATAGGCCGGTAATCTAAAAATAATACAAGAAAACTTTGTAGTCTCTAAAAGTTTCCATAGTTTTGCTTCCCGATAAATCAATGGGTTAAGCAAATGAAATCTCGCATTCTAGAAAAAGGAACCGAATTATTCTTCCGCTACGGTGTAAAGACCGTCACGATGGATGCGATTGCGAGCGAATTAGGGATTTCGAAAAAAACGATTTATCAACATTTTCCAGATAAAGATTCGATGGTATATGAGGTCGTAAAAACCTTCATAGTACAAGATGATATTAAATGGGATGAGCTCGATAGGCTATATCCAAATGTGATTGAAAAGATATTTCAGTCTTTTGAAATGACGAAGGATTTGTTTACTCAGATGAACCCACGTCTATTATATGAGATTCAAAAATACTTTCCGAATGCGTATCAACTTTTCGCCGAACATGGCGAAAAATGCATTCATAAAAATTTGATCGCTGACTTTAAGAAAGGTGCCCAGTTCGGCTATTTTAGAAATGATATCGATTTCGAATTATTAGCCCGCTTACGTATGGCCGAAGTGGATTTGGCTTTCAATCCTAGTTTTTACCCTAACAACAAATTATCCCTGTATGATACTCAGCTAACGCTGATGGACATTTTTATGCGGGGAATCTTAACTGAAAAAGGTTTAACGCTTTACACATCTTACCAAAACAATTTAAAATCATGATCCGCCTAAGAAAAATCTACGCCGGTCTATTTTTACTGACCTCTCTGGCCGCCAGTGCGCAGAACTATAGCTTAAAACAAGCCGTAGACTACGCAATCACGCACCAGGTACAGGTTAAAAATAGCCAAATCGACTTGCAGAACGCAAGTGCGAAGGTGAATGAAATCAGAGCGATGGGCTTGCCACAAGTCAATGGTTCTCTTTCGCTCACCAACAACCTCATCTTGCAACGGGTTTTTATCCCAGCCAGAATTTTCAATCCAGCGGCGGCTGAGGGAGAATTGATTGCGGCAAAATTTGGGGTAGATAATGCTGGTTTTGCGAATGTGGGATTAAGTCAATTAGTTTTTGACGGATCTTATCTATTAGGCTTAAAGGCTTCCTCCGTATACAAGGACTTAGCGGTTAAATCAGTTACGCAATCGAAGCAGCAAGTGGCTGAGAATGTGACGAAGGCTTATTATGGAATTTTGGTCAACGAAAAACGCCAAGGCCTTTTAGCGTTGAATGTAGCTCGTTTAGATACCTTGTTAAAGGAGACGCGCGAGCTTAACAAGCAAGGATTCGTAGAAAAGATTGATGTACAGCGTCTAGATGTGCAAGCGAACAATTTGCGTACAGAATTAGAAAACATCGATCGACTTCAAGCATTAAGCTATTCTCTTTTGAAGTTCCAAATGGGTTACCCCATGGAAGAGCCTATTCGCTTGAGCGAAACTTTGGAAAAAGTAGAATTAGCGACGTTTAATACAAATGCTGCAGGCGATTTCAATTACTCCAGTCGCATCGAGTATTCGATCTTGCAAACTCAGGAGAACTTAGCGGAACTAGATTTAAAAAGCATCAAGGCGGGTTATTTACCTCGTCTTTTATTGAACGCAAACTATGGTTATAACGCTGGAGCGAATGGATTTGGCGATTTAGTGAACAAGCCTTGGTTTGATAATGCGGCCGTAACGGTGGCTTTGCAGATCCCCATCTTTGACGGGTATTCAAAAAAATACAAAGCAATTCAATCGGCTAACAATTTGCAAAAGGTTCGCCAGTCTTACGGTTTATTAAAATCGTCCATCGACTTGCAACGTTCTCAGGCAAGCATTACGATGAAGAATGCTTTGGAATCGATGAAAGAACAAAAGGCGAACCTAGACTTAGCGAATGAAATTTCCCGCGTAACTCGGGTTAAATACCAAAACGGGGTAGGTTCAAACTTAGAGGTTTTGAACGCAGAATCATCCATTAAAGAATCACAAGCAAACTACTTTACGGCCCTTTACAATGCCTTAGTAGCTAAAGTTGAATTAGAAAAAGCAAACGGTACACTATACATAGACTAACAGAAACATGAAAAAAATAGCCATCCTCCTAAGTGGAATCATTTTATTCGCAGCCTGCGGATCGAAAGATAAGAAGCAAGAATTAGCTGACTTAAAGAGTCAGGAAAAAGAAATCCAGGCGAAAATCGCTGCCTTAGAAAAAGAAGTAGGTAAGCCTTCGGATCAAGCAGTAGCGAAAGTAATCGCCGTTAGCGTGAGCCCTTTAGTGGCTCAAACCTTCCAGCACTTCGTAGAAGCGCAAGGTAACGTAGTAGCAGAAAACACGGTTTTAGTGAGCCCACAAACAGGTGGGGTAATTTTAACTTTGCCAGTCGTAGCAGGACAAACAGTATCTAAGGGTCAATTGATTGCGACGTTAGACAACAACATCCTAAAAGAATCGGTAGAAGAGATTCGCCAACAATTATCTTTAGCCAAGACGATCTTTATGAAGCAAAAAGCGCTTTGGGATCAACAAATCGGAACAGAGGTTCAATACTTGAGCGCGAAGTCGAACATGGAGTCTTTGGAAAAAAGAATTGTCACCTTGAAAGCACAATTAGGACTATCACGCGTAACAGCTCCCATTGCTGGAACCATCGAATTAGTACGCCAAAAAGCCGGTGAAATGGGTGCTCCTGGTGTCCCTATCGTTCAAATCGTGAACTTAGGAAACTTGAAAATCTCTGCTAAGATCGCAGATTCTTATGTAGGAACGGTGAAGCAAGGCGACGAAATCAGCATCAAATTCCCTGATTTAAACAAGGAATTAAAGGCGCGCATCTCGTTAGTATCTAAAATGGTAAACCCATTAACACGTACGTTCGACATCGAAGCTCGAATTCCAAACACGGGTGGCGACTTAAAGCCGAACTTGTTAGCGGTGATTAACATTAACGATACATCGAAGAAAAACGCGATCGTTATTAGCGAAAACATCATCCAAAAGACAGAAAAAGGAAATCTTGTGTATGTAGCAGTAGAAGAAAACGGTAAAAAAATAGCGCGTTCTCGCCTAGTTACCGTCGGATTAACCTACAATGGTCAAGCTGAGATCACAGACGGATTAAAGGCAGGCGATTCACTTATTACACAAGGATTTCAAGATTTAGTGGATGGTACAGCTATCTCATTCTAAGTAGAAAATGGAAAAAAATATCAAAAATGAGCAATTGCCAGAAGGCAAAGGCTTGATCTATAACATGGTGGGCTGGTTAGCCCAAAACCGCACGACAGTTTACATCTTCACGTTCATCATTTTTGTGGCGGGGATGGGAATCTATTCGAACTTACCTAAGGAACAATTCCCAGACATCGTGGTGCCACAAATGGTCATCCAAACGGTCTACGCTGGAACTACTCCCTCAGATATCGAGAACACGATCAATAAACCGATCGAAAAGCAAATCAAATCTATTACGGGGGTAAAGCGTGTCAAGTCAAACGCTTTACAAGATATTTCGGTGATTATCGTCGAATTTAATACCGATGTCGCCGTACCTGTTGCCAAACAGCGTACGCAAGATGCGGTAGATAAAGCGATCGCCGATTTGCCCAAAGATTTAACCCGCGAACCTTCCGTAGCCGAGGTCAACTTCTCGGAATTCCCCATCATGAACATCAACATCGCCGGTGATTATCCGCTGGATAAGTTGAAAAAATATGCGGAGGATTTACAAGATGAGATCGAGGGGATGCCGGAAATTAACCGCGTGGACATCATCGGAGCTTTGAAAAGAGAAATCCAAATCAATCTGGATTTGTACAAGATGCAAAGCTACGGTTTGACATTCTACGATATTCAATCAGCCGTGCAAGGCGAAAACGTAAACATATCAGGTGGTGATTTAGCCGTGAATGGTGTGCGTCGTTCACTACGTGTGACGGGTGAATTCAAGAATATCGATCAATTAGCGAACCTAATGATAGGTTCTTCAACGGGCGCGAAAGTTCGTTTAAAAGACGTGGCTGAAGTAAAAGACAGCTATGAAGAGAAGCAAGACTTTGCTCGCTTGAACAACAAGTCAGTTATTACGCTGAACGTAATCAAACGTAGCGGGGCGAACTTAATCGAGGCGGCAGATCGCATTGAAAAGACGATCGATGAGTTCAAAGAAACGCGATTCCCAGCGGGTTTAACTGTAATTACGACAGCCGACCAATCGGAGCGTACTCGAGGTGAATTAGCGGATTTAATTAATACGGTAGTCCTAGGTTTCCTCTTTGTGGTGATCGTATTAATGTTCTTTATGGGCGTTAGAGATGCGGTGTTTGTGGGTCTTTCCGTACCATTATCGGCCTTGTTGACCTTCTTGTTCATGCCTTCGCTTGACTTCAGCTTAAATACTATCGTTCTATTCGGTTTCCTTTTAGGATTAGGTATTGTGGTGGATGATGCGATTGTGGTGATCGAGAATGCGCACCGTTTGTTCAATAATTTCAAGAAATTGACTATTACGGAGTCGGTAAAATTAGCCGCTTCGGAAGTATTTATTCCCGTATTGTCCGGAACATTAACGACAATTTCGCCTTTCTTGCCCTTATTATTCTGGCCGGGAATTGTGGGGGAGTTCATGAAATACTTGCCTATCACATTAATCATTACGCTTTTCGCGTCCCTATTTGTGGCTTATGTCATGAACCCGGTGTTTGCGATCACGTTTATGAAGCGCCACGATGAAGAGGCAAATGATGTGAAGAATCCGACGTTCTCGGACATCCGTCGCACCGTTTTCATCTTGTTGAGTTTAGCAATTTTTGGTTATGTGATGGGCTTTGGCTTGGGTCACTTTGGCTTTGGAAACTTCTTGGTTTTATGTCTACTCTTGTATGTATTAAATCACTTTGTGATTACTCCGAAGTTGATCGTGCCGTTCCAGGAGACTACCTTACCTAACTTTAAGACGAATTACCGTAAGTTAATTTCGTGGGTTTTAACAGGCATGCGTCCCATTTATGCGACTGTTGCGGCCTTCTTCTTGTTGATTTTTACGATCGCATTAATGGGTATAGTGAAGCCTAAGGTAGTTTTCTTCCCTTTTGGTGATCCAGATTACATTTATATTTATGCCAAAAACCCGATCGGAACGGATGCCGTCATAACGGATTCCGTGACTAAGGTGATCGAAAAGCGGGTTTCTACCTTTATTCAAAAAGAAGGGTACGGTAAAATTGTCAATTCCATTATCTCGAACGTAGGAAAAAATGCCGGCGATCCGATGCAACCAGACCGTGGCGCTACTCCACATAAAAGTAAGGTGACCATCGCATTTGAGAAATTACAATTACGAGATGGCATTAAAACCGGAGATGTTTTAACGGAGATTCAGGCGGATTTTGCCAAAAATCCACTTCCAGGTGTCGAGCTTGCCATCGAACGCGAGCGTAACGGGCCCCCTACCGGTAAGCCTATTTCGATTGAAATCGCGGGGGATGAATTCTCTGTTTTGCAAGATCTAGAGAAGAAGGTGCGAGCTTCGATCACGAAAGCAGGCATCCAAGGTATTCAAGAATTGAAATCTGACCTGGTAACAAACAAGCCCGAAATCATCATCGACGTTAACCGCGAAAAAGCTTCTCGCGAGGGTATCTCCTCAGCGCAGGTAGCGATGGCGGTACGTACCGGTTTATTCGGTGCAGAAATCTCGAAATTCCGCGATGTAAAAGATGAATACCCTATACAATTGCGATTGAAAGGAGATTCTCGTAACCAAACAGAGAAATTATTGCAAATGAATATTACCTACCGCGACATGAACATGGGTGGTGCTTTGCGCCAAGTTCCTATGAATTCGATCGCAGATATTCATTATGCTACTTCCTTTAGCCAAATCAACCGCAAAGACCAAGAGCGTGTTATTACCCTAGGTTCCGATGTGATTCAAGGCTATAATGCAAATGAGATCGTGGGCGAATTAACCACGCTTTTCGAAGAAATCGACGTTCCTCAGGGATATAAGATTCGTATGGGCGGGGAGCAAGAGGACCAAAAAGAATCCGGCGCCTTCCTAGCCGTGGCTTTCTTAGCGGCTTTAGTTTTAATCTACTTAATTCTAGCAACGCAGTTTAACTCTGCGGTGAAACCTTTAATCATCTTCGCAACGATCTTGTTATCGTTAATCGGAGTCTTATTAGGTTTCATGGCTTTCGGTATGACTTTCTCCGTGATTATGTCCGGCGTAGGTATCATCGCACTGGCAGGTATCGTAGTGAAAAATGGTATTCTTTTGATTGAGTTCATCGAGGAACTTCGCTTCAAGCGCGGTTACGACTTAAAGGAGGCGATCATAGAAGGTGGTGGAATTCGTTTAACTCCGGTATTATTGACGGCTTCGGCGGCGGTATTGGGATTGATTCCTTTAGCCTTAGGCTTAAGTATCGACTTCGTTACCCTATTCACCGAATTAGATCCGCACATTTTCATCGGTTCTGACTCCGCTGCGTTCTGGGGAATTTTAGCCTGGACGATCATCTTCGGATTAACATTCTCTACCGTTTTAACCCTTGTAATCGTTCCATGTATGTATTACATCTCGGAGCGCATCAAGCAAAAATGGTTTACTAAGACAGTGTAATTTATATTGGGTTCAAGATTGCAGAAACCCCTGGGCGTAGGTCTAGGGGTTTTTTGTTTTAGAAAGAGTAACGACTTTTTTCAAAGGGGCGTGATTCCGTTTTTGATCTCGGATATACTGGCTTATCATTTTTTCATCCGAAGCAGATAGGATGCCATTCCCGCCTATTTGGTCCACTTCTAAACGAATTTTTGTCATTTTCATAGCTTAAGAATTAAAATACTGGTTAACTAATTTTTTAGCTGCATTCGTATTAATAATCATCCTTTTATTGCCAAAGTGAAATGCCCCTATGGACCTCTCATAATGATTAATCAGTTGTTCTTTTGCAATGAAGGAAACATTGCCATCGTTACCGAAATGAAATGATTGTTTGCAGGCATAGGCAACTAGATTCCCCGCAACACCCAAAAACTGTTTTTGACTTCCTTTATTGAAAGAGGAACTTTCAAGTAGATGGATGTAAATATGATCAGGTTTTCGCTCTAAACAAATTAAACCGTGGATTAAATTCGGATTATTTACGGTAACTAGTTTATATACAAAATGGCTTTCTTGCTCCAATTCTAGCATCCAATCAAATTGCCAAATTAACCCAATTAAATCCGTAAACTTCAACGGTACTATCAATGTAGCTTTACTTTGTCCGGTAGCAACTTCTTCAATCGACTTTGTTAGTTTATCGATGATAAAATCAGCCTCCACTAGTATTCTATTTCTCATTTTGAAAGGTAGAGATCTTTAAGGTCTGAATTTAACTACTGTCCTTTTTTAAAAGTTAGTTGATAATTGCATTTAAAGTCGTCATTCCCTAATTTACCCCTTCAAAATCAATACTATGAAAAAACTACTCCTTCTACTTATTCTTCCCTTGCTAGCGAGTGCACAAGATCGTCCGTATGGTAAAGTTTGGGCGACTCGCTCACAGGCCATTGCCCAAAACGGGATGGCCGCTACCTCACATCCTCTTTCTACTCAGGCCGCTCTGGATGTACTAAAAGCAGGTGGTAATGCCATCGATGCGGCTATTGCTGCGAATGCGATGGAAGGTGTGGTGGAGCCACATGTGAATGGGATTGGAGGAGATATATTTGCCATTGTTTGGGATGCAAAAACGAAGAAATTATATGGTTTGAATGGATCGGGTAGATCACCAAAATCGTTGACTTTAGCCGAGTTTAAAAAGCGCGGTTTAACGCACATTCCTTCGCTAGGTCCATTGCCGGTGAGTGTGCCGGGTTGTGTGGATGGCTGGTTTGAATTGCACAAACGATTCGGTTCAATGCCGATGAATAAGGTATTAGAAAAGGCTGTTTCGTATGCGCGCAATGGTTTTCCGGTACATGGCGAATTTGCTTCCGCTTTAGGTCGCGTGCCTGCCGCTTATGGCAAGTTCCCAAATGTCGCGAATCACTATTATCCAAACGGGAAGCCTCCTGTGGAGGGCGATATTTTCAAGAATCCAAACTTAGCGAATACGCTAGAAAAATTAGGAAAAGAGGGACGTGATGCCTTTTATAAGGGTGATATGGCACGGACGATGGACGCGTTTATGAAGAAGAATGGTGGGTTTTTAAGCTATGATGATTTAGCGTCGCACACGTCCACGTGGGTGGAGCCGGTTTCGGTGAATTACCGCGGATATGATGTGTGGGAGTTGCCGCCGAACAGCCAAGGGATCGCGGCTTTGCAAATGCTAACGATTTTAGAGGGCTATGATTTCTCTAAAATTAAATTAGGTTCAGCGGAGCATGTGCACTTGTTTACAGAGGCCAAAAAACTAGCTTTCGAAGATCGCGCAAAATATTATGCAGACCCTGAGTTTGCCAAAATTCCGGTAGCGGAATTAATATCAGAAGCGTACGGCGCGAAGCGCCGGGCGTTGATCAATCCGAATCGCGCGGGTCGCCATTACGAGGCGGGAAATCCGGCTTTGAAAGAGGGTGATACCATCTATTTGACGGTGGCGGATAAGGATGGTAATATGGTGTCCTTGATTCAGAGTAATTACAGAGGTTTTGGGTCAGGTATGATGCCAGATGGCTTGGGATTCATGTTCCAAGACCGCGGTGAATTATACAACTTGAAAGAGGGAGAAAACAATACCTATGCTCCGGGTAAAAGACCATTCCAGACGATTATTCCAGCGTTTATGACGAAGGATGGTCAGCCGGTGATGAGTTTTGGCGTGATGGGTGGAGCGTACCAACCAATGGGGCATGTGCAGATTGTGATGAACGTGGTGGATTTTGGCATGAATGTACAAGAAGCTGGAGATTATCCCCGCATGAATCACGAGGGATCATCTGAGCCAACAGGCGAAACGATGGAGACGACGGGTGGAATGATTACCCTAGAACACGGGTATCCGTATGAAGTCATTCGTGATTTATTGCAAAAAGGACATCAGGTAGGCTATATGAGTGGTATTTATGGTGGCTACCAATGCATTATGTACGACCCCGTTCGTAAGGTGTATTATGGTGCGACGGAATCGAGAAAAGACGGACAAGCGACAGGATACTAAGGATGTTTGCGAGCCGCATTTTCACGGGCCAGCAATGGCTAGAGAACAAAGAAATTTCGATAGATAATGGCCGCATTTCGGCTATTTCGGAGGGTTCAGGGGCTTCCTCTGAAAACTTCCTCGTTCCCGGATTTATTGATTTACAAATCTATGGCGGTGGCGGCATTTTATTCTCGAATCACCAGACAACGGAGTCGATTCAGGCCACCTTTGACGAGCACCACAAAACAGGCACGGTTGCATTTCAAATCACGTTGAATTGCTCACCGGCTGCCTCCATGTGGAAAGCTATCGACGCCTATAAAAACTATATTGGGCCGGGACTGGTGGGTTTGCACTTAGAGGGACCATTTTTTAACCCGGTAAAAAAGGGGGCGCATAACGAAGCCTTTGTTCAAAAACCTAGTCTTACGTTTCTCGAAGAACTAATTGAACGCACTGCAGGCGTTCCTACCTATCTGACGATTGCGCCTGAAATGTTCAGCTCGGAAGAACTTTCAATGCTTTTGGATAGTGACATTATGTGCTCTTTAGGGCACAGCGATGCGACGTATTCACAAGCGATGGATGCCATTCAAAAAGGCGTTTCTCGCATCACGCACCTCTTTAATGCGATGTCACAATGGCAATCGCGTCAGCTTGGTTTAGTGGGTGCCAGTTTCGATTCTGATGCTTGGACGAGCGTCATTGCAGATGGTTTGCATTGTGATTATAAATCGCTTGAGCTGGCGTATCGCCTGAAAAAAGGTCGCTTGTTTTTAATCACGGATGCGGTGACGAATGATGTGTCGGGCCCGTATTCGTTTTTGGCCAAAGAAGGTCGCTTCACAAACGAGGCGGGAGTACTTTCTGGTTCCTCTTTAACGATGATAGAGGCTATTCAAAACTGTGTTCAAAAGGCTTCGATTCCGCTAGAAGAAGCTATTCGGATGGCGACGGTTTATCCGGCAGAAGTGGCAAATTTAGATCAATTAGGCAGTATTGAAGTAGGAAAACGGGCATGTTTCGTCGAATTGAATTCCGCGCTAGAGGTGCAGCAGGTTTGGTACGATGGAAAAGCCTTGTTAAATTAGGCTATGATTACATTTCCTTCGAAGCAGCCACACGTTCAGACAACGATATTTACGAAAATGTCCGCCATGGCGCTTGAATATGGGGCCTTAAATCTTTCGCAAGGTTTTCCTGGTTTTGATTGTGATCCTGCTTTACAAGAACTTCTTCAACATTATTCGAAAGGACATAACCAATATGCCCCCATGGCTGGCGTACCTGCCTTGCGGCAATCGTTAGCAGCAAAAACGTCGTCATTTTATGATCTCCCAGTCGATACGGAAACGGAAGTGACCATCGTTTCAGGAGCGACAGAAGCTATTTTTTCGGCAATTCACTGTTGCGTTTCCACCGGAGATGAGGTCATTCTGTTCGACCCAAGTTATGATGCGTACGATCCCATGGTTCGATTAGCGGGAGGAATTCCGATACATATTCCGCTGAAAGCATCTAGAAATTTTACCATCGATTGGGAGGAATTAGCCCGTCACATTAGTCCGCGTACTCGTGCGATTATGGTGAATAGTCCGCATAATCCGACCGGGGCGGTTTGGTCGATGGCGGATCTGGATGCCTTTGCAGAGGTGGTGAAAGGAACTAACATTTTGATTGTATCCGACGAAGTATATGAGCACATCGTCTTTGATGGGGCTCAGCACGCGAGTGTTTTATTGCATCCAGAATTGCGGAAGCGTAGTTTTGTGTGTGGATCTTTTGGCAAAACCTACCACATAACGGGTTGGAAAATGGGTTACTGCATCGCGCCTTCGTTCTTGACATCCGAATTTAGAAAACTACATCAGTGGGTCACTTTTTCAAGTGCTACACCTATGCAATATGCCTTAGCGGATTACTTAAAAGAGCCCGCACATTACCTGGGTTTATCTGATTTTTACCAAAAAAAGCGCGACCTTTTCGCCTCCCAATTCGCGGGAAGCGCCTGGAAAGTCCTACCTAGCGCTGGAAGTTTCTTCCAATGTCTTGATTATTCAGCCATCTCAGATGAAAAAGACGTCAATCTTGCGGACCGCTTGACCCGCGAAATTAAAGTGGCATCTATTCCCGTCTCCGTTTTTTACGAAACCGATCCAGGTGATAAAATCTTGCGATTCTGCTTTGCAAAGGAGGATGAGGTGCTTTTAGAGGCGGCGAAGAGATTAGTTCAAATACTTTAACGCTATTTCTTCCCCGATCTGCTCTAAAATCTCAGCAGCTCGAGCTACTGAATCATCTGCATTTTTAGCACGGGAGGAGATGGTAATTACATCATTCTCATCCAGGAAAAGCGGGAAGTTTGTTGAACTTTCAAAGGCACCTGATACTAGGATGGTTTGCTTAAATACTTTGTCGCTACGTTTGATGACTTCGGAAACAACTTTGCCCCCCCAGGTGGAAGAATCAACCTTACCTTCGCCCGTGATGATAAAGTCTGCCTTCAATAAAGCGCGGTTAAAGTGGACTTTGTCCATTACCCAGCCGGAACCTGAAACGATTTTAGCCTTTAAAAAGTAACGAGCACCAGCTCCGAGTCCGCCAGCAGCGCCCGCTCCTTCCTCAGAGGCGATAGAACCAAAGAAAGAAGCAACATTATTTAGACCTTTGTCTAATTGTTTAATTATTATGGCGCTAGCTCCTTTTTGAGCAGCGAAAACATGGGCTGCCCCAGAAGGTCCAGCGAGTGGATTCTCCACATCTGTGACAACGGTGAAGGCACAAGGTGCTAAATCTACAGATGTAATCGAAGCAATTTGAATCAAATTTTCGCCTGTTGGGGATAATTCATTTCCGTCACTATCTAAAAATTTCCAACCTAGAGCTGCGGCCATCCCGATCCCAGCATCGTTGGTGGCGGAGCCACCAATCGTCAAAATGATTTGAGTGGCACCGCGAGACAGTGCATCCGCAATTAAAACTCCGGTTCCGAAAGTAGTCGTTTTTAATGGGTTTCGCTCCTTTGCGCTCAACAGGGCAAGACCAGAAGCGCGGGCCATTTCGATATAGGCAGTTTTTTGATCGGATAAATACAAATAATCGGCTTGAATGGGGCGCATTAGAGGGTCGAACGTATTAACCGTGATCCAGTTGCCGCCATGTAATTGTTGAATGACCTCTAAGGTTCCTTCGCCACCGTCAGCGAGGGGCATTTTGGTTAATGTGGTTTTAGGACGACGTTTTTTTATGCCCTTTTCTAAGGCGTCACAGACTTGTGCGGCAGATAGTGATCCTTTAAATTTATCAGGCGATATTAATACGTGCACGGCGTTGAATTTATGTCGCAATTTACCGACAATTCCTTAAATTTATTGCATGAGAATTTTCGCGACACTTGCCTTATTGCTATTCATTTCCATTTCATGTACGAATCAACCAGATTTAACTGGATTTGATGTGGAGGCATTTAAAAATGATCGCGGAAGCTGTGCTGGGACAAGAGAGAAACAAATCGATTGGCTGAAAACACACAAAATGACCTGGAAGGGGGTGAGCTCAAATGATTTGGAAGACATCCTAGGAAAGCCCGATATACAACAATTAGCGGATCGTAATCAGGAGTACTATGTGTATTATTTAGAGAAAGGCCCACAATGTGATAACATAAAAAGTCCCTCATCTGCGCGTACCATGGCATTCCGCTTTAGCGCGATGGGTTTAACAACCGAGATTACATTCCAACAAGGATTGCCTTGAAAACCCCTGAATCTATCGAAAGATGAAAAAGAATGAGGGGCCCGCATTTATCTGCTGGGCCCCTCTTTTTATTTCAATGCTCCGTAGATAATGTTTTCTACCTTTTCTTGGTAATCGCCATGTGAGTTAGGCGTGTGCTGTGACATGATCAAGACGATCATTTTCTCTTTCGGATCTGCCCAATAGGTCGTGCCATAATAGCCGCCCCAAGAGAATGATCCCTTATTCCGCACCGTCCGATTCGCTGACTTCTCGCCAGCCAGCATAAATCCCAAACCAAAGGAATCATCCCACATAGCAATGTTAGGGCTTAACATTAATTCTGTTGTGCGACGACCCAAAATCTGCTTTCCATTGTATTTGCCTCCGTTTAAAATGCATTGCAAGAAAATTGCGTAGTCAAATGCGGTGGAAGAAAGTCCAGCGCCACCTGAAAAGAAGGTCTTCTTGAATAAGGGGTAGTCTGGGTTAATGCCACGGAAGGTAGGCGACCAAGCGATGATTTGGTTTTGGTCATTCTCCGTGTATACCGTAGGCAGACGAGATCCTTTTTCAGCTGGCAAGTTAAAGTAGGTGTCCTTCATTCCAAGCGGAATGAAAACATGATTAGTCAAATAGGCCTCCAATGTTTCGCCGCTAATTACTTCGATCAAACAGCCTAATACATCTGTGTTCAAACCGTAGGTGAATTTATCTCCTGGGTTATGAATCAATGGCAAAGTACCCAGTTTAGTAATGGCCTGTAAAAGAGTGGTTCCGTTGTCTCCTAAGCCGGATGGAACACCTGCTTTGGCATAAATCGCCTTCATTTTATCAGAACCAATTCCAGCGTAATCTAAACCGGATGAATGTGTTAATAAATCGCGAAAAGTAATCTCCCGTTTTGCTGGTTCTGTCGTGTAACTAGAGTCAGCCGCGTTGAAATCCTTTAGTACACTAG
>JBIILT010000009.1:0-16168 GCA_044338355.1 Aquirufa sp. | reverse complement strand
AGGCTTTGATGGCAACTTCTTTGCCAGTAGTCAAGGTTTCTCCTTTAGGTGGGGAAGCGTTTATCGTAGTAGATAAAAGTTTAGGGATTTATGACCTTTGGAATTTCAAGATGGCCTATGAGAGTCGCAGTAATATCAAGGACCTTCAGGTTAAAAAAATCCTGGCGAATGAATTTGGTGACAAGTATTTTCTGATCGCTGCTAATGGTTCTTTATATGAAACAGAAATTGCAAAAGAGAATATTAAACTTCGTAAAAAAGACCTTCCGCATTTTGCTTCAGAAGGAGATTGGAATAGCAATTTCAAGAAACTGATATTAGCGGATGATTATTATGTCTATTATTATAACCCGGAGAATGGGGATGTTTCAAAACGTTTGAAATTACCTTCTGGGGTCACTTCCTTAAAAGTGAATGCAAAGGAGTTCGAAGTATTTATTGGATTAACCAATGGGCAGCTTTTTATTTATTCACAAGATTTGTCTACCGAAAAGCAAAAATTAACGTTATCTAAAGCGCCTTTGACCAGCATTGAAGTAGATCCATTAGATCATTATGCTTATGTAGGGGATGAAGATGGATTTGTTTATACGGTTGACCTATTGAAAAATAAGGTAATTAATACACAGGAACTTCACAAAGGGACCGTTTCAATGGGCTTCATAGATGATTTACCTAATGCTAAAAGGTATATTATAACCTCTGGAAAAGATACGCGTATTTTACTTTCAGATGTGTCGGATTTAGAGCCTAATTATAAGCGAATAGTTACAAAATTAGTGGAGAGCAGAAAGAATCAATTCATTAAGCAACAGGCAGGTGAAAAAGCGGTGGAATATGATAAGCGAGTGAATGATGCAAGTGTGAAAAATTTCGTGGAGTCAACTACCACTTCCATCGTAGATAGTTTAGCACAAGTAAAGTCGTCGAAGAATTTAAAGTATGTGTTAGCGAATGATAGTTTATCGGTTATTCTACCACCTTTCCCTTTGGTCAAATTTAGGTTATTAAAACCGGTAGCCAGCATTGATGAATTAGGTCTTCAACTGATGCATTTTTCACTTGAAAAGGATAATACATTTGCTATTAGTGAATTAGAAATTAAGTCCAAAGAAGGGGTCATCAAGTTTAGCTCTGATTCACGCAAGATGGTTGCCTTAGAGCAAGAGTATTCTCTAGAGGTGGCGAAAAAAATTGCATCTAAAGAGCAGGATTTCAAAAATAGTTTAGCGGATTTAGTGGCCGCTTTGAGATCAAAAGGGAAATTAAACGATGTTGAGCTAACGGTGGAGGCACATTTAAAGGTAGAGAAAGATTCATTAGGTCAAGATGAATTAAATCTACATGTGGTGTTTTTATCTCAGGGAATAAAGGCTAACATCGAAAAGGAGACAGCAGATTATAAGGCAGGAAAGTATGATATATTCGAGTCGGTGGCGGCTACGACTTTGGTCGACTTCTTTATCAAATCCACGTCTGAAAAATTAGGCGAATATTTAGTGCCTAATACGAAGATCACCTTCAATTTAACTGGGTCTACTGACAAATCTAAAATTAATAATGCGCTCCCTTATGCCAATGAATATGGACCATTCAAGAATTTTCCGTATTATTTCCAAGGGCAATTGTCCGGCTTAAATTTGACGCAGGAAGAGGGGATTACACAGAATAGTCAATTAGGATTTTTGCGAACGTATTCAGTTCGAAATTTCATGGAAAATTCGTCCGATATATTCGACGAAACACGTCGTAAATATGTTCACTTCTCGGAAGAGTCTGAACAATTCGGGCCAGAATACCGTCGAATTAAAATTGAAATGATCATTCACAGGATTATGGAAATGAATAAGATCCCAACGGATTTAAAGGCACATGTTTCTGTGAAAGAGCGGGCCTTAAGTGAAATCGATCTCAATATTCCGACGGGGAAAAAGAATAATGGATTTGCCCTCGTTATTGGGAATGAAGATTACTCTTCCTTCCAGCCGAATTTAACTGCAGAAAACAATGTTCCATATGCCGTGCGTGACGGGGAAACATTCTCTAACTATTTAAGAGAATTGTACGGCTTCGAAAAAGAGAATATCGAATTTCTCAGAAATGCTACGTATGGTACGATGAACCAGGCGATCTCTCGGTTAGAACGGTTGATGGATATCGACGGAAAAGGGAAAGAAATTGTCATCTTTTATTCAGGTCATGGAATGCCAGAGGAGAAAACCAAAGAACCCTATTTAATACCTATCGATATTAGTGGCAATAATGTTAATCAAGGGGTTTCTTTGAAAAACTTAATGACCCGCTTATCTGCCAAACCACATGGCAAAATTACGTTGATTATTGATGCGTGTTTTAGTGGTTTAGGAAAGGTGGCACCTATTGCTACGATGAAAGGAATTACGGTAACGCCGGTTAACCCAGAGCTAGGACCTAACATGGTTTTAATGACATCTAGTTCAGGCAATGAGAGTTCCGTGACGGATGATCAGAATCAACACGGTCTATTTACCTACCACTTATTAAAACGATTGCAAGAGTCGAAAGGAGAGCTCTCTATAGAAGCGTTGTTTAATTTAGTTCGCAAGGATGTAGCCTTGACCGCAATTAAGAAGTTAAATAAAATCCAGACGCCTTCGATTTTAGTCGGTAAAGAGATTGAGCAGAAGCTGAAGACGATGTTGCTGATTGGGCAATAAGCGTCCTCTTCATTAAGTTCATTTCAGGTATTGACATCTTGTGTCAATACCTGTTTTTGTTTGATGTGGATTCTGCAGACTGAATAGGCATAAAACAAAAGACCCTAACATCTCTGCTAGGGTCTTTATTCATTGAAGTGGTAGATCCCGGACTCGAACCGGGGACACACGGATTTTCAATCCGATGCTCTACCAACTGAGCTAATCCACCTCAATTGCCCGCGTTAATCGGGAGTGCAAAAATAAGTATAATTTTATTTAATCCCAATCTTGGCTTAAAAAAAACAAAGAAATCTCGCAAATAAGGGAATTATTCCCCGAAGAGTCCGCTCGATAAATAACGATCTCCGCGGTCGCAAATGATGCAGACGATCACACCTTCTTCTAACTCAGTTGCTAAGCGGAGGCTTGCTAATACACCGCCACCGCTGCTCATTCCACCGAAGACGCCTTCGACTTTAGCGAGGGCGCGGGTCATGGCGGAGGCATCTGCTTCAGAGATGTCCATCACACGGTCTACGCGGGAGGGGTCATAGATTTTAGGACGGTATTCGATGGGCCACCGGCGGATGCCGGGGATCTTCGAGCCGTCTGTGGGCTGGCAGCCTACGATTTGGATGGCGGGATTTTGTTCCTTTAAGTACATCGAGGTACCCATAATGGTGCCTGTGGTACCCATTGATGCGACGAAGTGGGTGATTTCGCCCGCAGTGTCGCGGTAGATTTCGGGTCCCGTAGTTTTATAATGGGCTAAATAATTGTCTGGATTCTCGAATTGATTTAACATAAAGAATTCGCCACTCGCTGCTTTCTCTACGGCATAATCACGCGCGGATTCGATGGTTTCCGTTAAGGTAACTGTTGCCCCAAAAGCCTCCATCGTCAAGATGCGTTCCCGCGTCGAATTCGATGGCATGGCTAATTCAATTTCTATGTCAAACAATCGCGCAATCATGGCTAATGCAATTCCCGTGTTGCCGGAAGTCGCTTCGATGAGTTTCATCCCTGCTTTCAATTCGCCGCGGGCGATGGCGCCTTCGATCATGTTTTTGGCGGCGCGGTCTTTCACAGATCCTCCCGGATTATTTCCCTCTAATTTTCCAAAAATCTTCACCTTCGGATTCGGGTTCAAGCGAGATAATTCGACTAAGGGCGTGTTGCCTATTAATTCTAACAGCTGGCTCATATTAATCTTGGATGACTTTGACGTTCTCTTGGTGATAAATCTTCGTGTTTGCTGGCACGCTGCGCGTTAACCAGACGTTTCCTCCGATGATGGAGTTTTTCCCTACAACTGTTTCGCCTCCTAATATAGTGGCTCCGGAGTAGATGACTACGCCATCTTCGATGGTGGGATGGCGTTTCGTGGAGGCCATCGATTTATCAACTGAAAGCGCTCCTAAGGTTACGCCTTGGTATAATTTTACGCGTTCGCCTATCACCGTTGTTTCTCCTATGACAATGCCGGTGCCGTGGTCCATGAAGAAATAGCGACCGATGCTGGCACCTGGGTGGATGTCGATACCGGTTTTGGAGTGCGCATATTCCGTTAAAATCCGAGGAATCAAGGGCACTTTCTCTTGGTGCAATCCGTGTGCTAAACGATAGAACGCAAGGGCATAAAAGCCAGGATACGTGCGAATCACTTCATAGGAAGTCGTCGCCGCTGGATCGCCGGCCACCATCGCCTCAACGTCCGTTTGCAATAAGGCATAAATCGTAGGAATGCGATCTAAAAAGCGCTGCGAAATGACTGCAGGGTCTTCCGAAAGTTGATCTTTCATCGAATGCAATAGACTTTCTAGCCCGTTTTCGATGCTTTCCCAAACCACTTTCAGCTCAGAAGCGTCCTTAAAATGCTGCCGCGTTTGTTCTGGGAAAAGCGTTAAAACGATTTTGGTAAACAATTTTTTGATATCAGAAGTCGCCGGAAATGGAGGCGTCTGCTGATGTTGTTCTAAAATTTTGTCTAAAAACTCCTTAGGTAGCATAAGCTAATAGCTGGTCTGTTTGTTCGATCGGGTCTAAAGTCCGGACCTCGATGCGGGTAATTTTCGATTCTTCTCTTTGGCCTAATCCATACATATAGGCCTTGTCATAGTAATGCAGGGTGATTTCGGCGACTAAACTGAAATCCCCGGCTTCAAGCGCTTCCATCGCGATGGCGTAGCGGTCTAAACCTAAGCGTTTCTTTATTTTGTCCAAAGCCGTAGCTAAATCCTCTTTCGGATAGGACGCATACACGTTTACTAAATGTGGTAAACGGTAAATGGCTTCAATGTCTAAAAATACGACAGGAGCTTCTCGCAGCTGATTATACAACGGCGCACCCATAAATACTTTGCCTATGTGGCGACTTTCATCCTCCACCCAGATCTCTCGGCTATAATCAAAACCGCTTAAAACGCGGTGTACTTCATTCTCAAAATGTTCACTCGTGGGCTGCGCCTCTAGGCCTAAATGGCCAAAGGCAGATCCTCTATGATGAGCCAAGCCTTCTAAATCCAATACCTGATGGCCTCTTTTCGCCAATTCAGGTAAGATTTCTGTCTTTCCAGATCCCGTTTTCCCGCCTAAAACTCGGAACGGAATAGGCTGATCGAAAATGGCTAAAACTTCGTTTCGGTAGGCTTTGTAGCCTCCTACGAGTAATTTCACTTGTAATCCAGCCGTCTCAAAAAGCCAAGACATACTTCCTGAACGCATTCCTCCGCGCCAGCAATGCACTAATACGGTATTATCAACCGCAAGTTTTTTCGCTTTCTTCACCCAAGTCGCGAGTTGAGGTCCCACGAATTCGAGTCCTAATTCAATCGCCTTATCTTTTCCCTTTTGCTTATAACAAGTACCCACCGCCGCGCGTTGTTCATCATCAAAAATAGGGAAGGAAATAGCCCCTGGAATTCTAGCCCGTGCAAATTCGCCAGGCGATCGTACATCGAGCACCGGGTAAATTTTTGCGGCTTCGAGGAAGTCTGACGGACTCAGTTTTTCGGGCATTATAGGGTTATTTCGTAGAATTCGAAGTGTAATGGATCGAATGTCTTGAGTAAATCGTCGATAAAATGTGGGTGATCACTCGCGAATTCGAGGAAGTTTGTGTGGCGCTCCTGCCATTCTCCTGTAGGGAATAATGCTTCTTTTAAGGCCAAAACTTGTCTCACCTCATTCCCCTGATTGCGCTCCTCCGAACGCTTCATTTTCTTCGTTAATCGCTCGAGACCTTTTGTCCATCGAGCCTGCTCGGCTAAAACGCTAGCTTCTAGAGTAGGATCGATGGCTTTTGCACGAGCGGCTAAAGCAGCTAAAATGGGTTCTAAGGCCTTCGTTTCATTAGCGGTATCTAATTGATGGGATGTGCGTTCAGCCACAAAATCCCGTCTCAAGGCAAGTTCATTTTTAAACAAATCTGCTAAACTCAAACCGAGTTTCTCCGTTCTTTCCGCCTGCTTCTGCGTCTTCACGATCGCAAAATTACGCGGCAATAAAATAGGGAACGGAACCTGATGTAAATCGAATATACCTTTCAATTGCAACCAATAAGCTACTTCCGCCGGGCCACCGATGTAGGCCAGGTTTGGTAAAATTGTTTCTTGATACAATGGACGTAAGATCACATTCGGGCTCGCTTTTTTGATATCCACTGAATCTCCCGTTTCTAATCGAATGCGATCGTTCTCCGTTAATTCAAATAGGTTCACCGGACGCGCCGAAACCTGTGTTTTATAGCCTAAAGCCTCTAACTTCTCTGTCGTAGCGCGTACAATGGGCTCGTGTACTTGCTGATTCAAATCCGCCTCCATAATAGGAGCAAAAAGTGATTTCAACCGCGTATCATCCGCATCGAGACAGACTAAACCCTGAGTTCCGAAAAGCGCGTGCATGTACATTCTCACCGCTTCGGAAAGTGTCTTACCCTCTGAATAGGCCTTATCGAAGAGCTCGTTTCTAAACGGAATGTGAGGGAAATCACTTAGATTAAAGCGACCTACAGCGCCTTTTTGGGTCGTATTCCATTCGTATTTCGTCCCAAAAGCAAAGAAGTGATTAATTTCCTCAAAATCGTGGTCCTCCGTTGCCATCCAATAAACGGGAATAAATCGTTGTGATGGATAGGCTGCCTGAAGGGCACGAGCCAGATTAATCGTTGAAACCAACTTATAAATCACATATAGCGGACCTGTATAGATGTTTAATTGGTGACCTGTCGTAACGGTAAAGGTATTTTCATCCCGCAGATCTACAGAAGGCATCTCTGCTCCAATCGCCTCATATTGCTCTGTTAAAACGGTCTGCAAAACCGCCCGCGAAGAAGCTGGGAATCCTTTTTTCTCTGAAATTTGCTCTTTGAACTTTGATAGTTGCGGTCCATTCCCATAAAATTCCTGTAACGCCGGTTTCTCCGCTAGGTAATCGAGTAGCAGTTTAGAAAAAGCGTTCAGCGAAGAAAAGGAATGCGTTTTATTAGCCATTTTTCTGGGAAGAATGTTTTGTTCTGATGCTATCGTAAACGCTATCTGGGATCGGAATGTTCCATTTTTCGGCAGCCGTTTCTGGTTTTTCCCAGTTCAAATACCCTTTCACCCAAGCGTAAACCAGTCCTAAGGCTAATATTCCGACGAATAATAAAATCTCTATGACAGCGTACATGGGGAATTCCGGTGCAACCATGGAGAGCTCTTTATTTTTCAACAAAGTGGCCGTGGGGAATAAGAAAACCAATTCGATTTCGAATAGCACGAAAAGTAGCGCAATCACATAGAAGCGTGGATTGAAGCGAATATTTGCATTTCCTACGGGTGCTTCACCGGATTCGTAGGTGGAATTTTTCTCGACATTCGGGCGATTGGGGCGAATGAAGCGGGCAAGGGTTAAGATCAAGCCCAGGAACAAGATTCCTACGCCTAAAAATGCCGCCACATAGCCAAATTGCTCGATCATTGCCTCAATTTCAAATACCCCTTAATAACCGTAAACGTAGTGATACCAAGGAAGAATATGATGATGTATTGTACGTAGTTGATGATGCCGGGGAAACTTTGGCCTAAATAATACCCTCCAGTTACTAAAATCCCCACCCACAAACCACCTCCCACCAGGTTCAACAAGATAAACTTGTACCATGAAAGGTGGCTAATTCCGGCTAAAATGGGCGTAAAGGTGCGGACGATAGGTAAGAAACGGCTGATAACGAGCGCCATGAATCCGTATTTGTCAAAAAATTCCCGAGTTGATTCCAGGTGTTTCTTCTTATAAAACCAGCCATCTGGCCTGCTCATTAGCGATTTTCCGAAAAAACGCCCACTTAAATAACCCACCAGTGAACCGATGACGGCGGCCGCGAAAATACTTAGCAATAACGTGCTTAAAGGCTCTTTTAGCACTCCTGTGCCTCCAAAAACCCCCGTCAAAAACAACAAATAATCACCAGGAAGGAAAAATGCAAAAAACAGGCCATTCTCAGCAAAAACAATCAGGGTAATCACTAGTAATCCGGAGCGGATAATAGTTTCAGAATCAGTGAGCTGATGCCACAAAAGATTTATTTCATCCATGATTTAGGCCGTCATTCCATCTTAAAATAAAATGAAAACATAAATATGGGTGAAAAATTCGAATTTTTGTTACATTTGGGGGATGAAAAATGTCCTTGCATACGTTCTTTTTGTTCTTCTATTCGCCAGCGGCTTGTTGCCCAAGGTGGGTATGGAGCAAGCCATCAAGGCGAACGAATTAGTGAAGCATTTTCAAGATCACAAGAAACAAGCACCTGCAGGTTTCAGTTTTGCAGACTTCCTTTGGATGCACTATTCGGCGGATTCGAAACACGCGAAAACAACCAGTCATCCTAGTTTACCCTCCTTTGATTTCTCTGGTGTTATGGGCTATGTACTACCTTCAGTTGCCTTTTTCTTTACTGTTGCGGCTGCCTTGATCATCGCGCGCCGTCGCTCTGAGTTCTACGAAAACAACTACCATTTTGCAATGGAGCGCGTTTTAATCGCGCCTCCCCGGTTTTAAATTAACGCCTGCAGATCACGGCAATCGCCGTCATGTAAATGCTTAATTTTAAAATCATGATTAATTCCATAATTAGTTTTAGTATACGCAATAAATTAGTGGTTGGGCTTTTTGTCCTGGGGCTGATTTTTTGGGGAGGATATTCGCTTCGCCAATTGCCTATCGATGCGCTTCCAGACATTACGTCAAACCAAGTTCAGGTGATTACGCAATCACCGGCGCTGGCGACTTCCGAAGTCGAAAAATTCATTACCTATCCTTTGGAGATTTCACTACGAACCATTCCGAATGTGAAGGGTATTCGCTCGGTTTCGCGGATGGGGCTTTCCATTATAACCGTTGTTTTTGAGGACGAGGTCGCCACCGAAGTGACTCGTCAGCAAGTGGCGGAAAAACTAAAGGCTGCGGAGCCCTATTTATTACAAGGGGCTGGTGTGCCAGAAATGGCACCTATTACCACGGGTTTAGGCGAGTTTTTTCAATACACCTTAGAGGTTGACCCGGCATTTAAGGATCAATATTCGTTGGCAGATTTACGGACCTATCAGGACTGGTTGATTAAAAGACAACTGCTAGGGATAAAAGGCGTGGTGGAGGTCAGTTCCTTTGGGGGTGATTTGAAACAATATGAAATCGCAGTGAATCCAGAGCGTCTGCGGGCCATGAATGTGAGCGTTAATCAGGTGTTTAAGGCGGTTTCTATCAACAATTCTAATTCAGGAGGTAGCTATTTAGAGAAGGGGACGGATGCGTATTTTATTCGCTCAGAGGGGATGTTGACCTCGCTGGAGGATATTGAAAATACGGTCGTGTCGTCGCGTGGAGAAGCTGGTCTACCTATCCTCGTGAAAGATGTGGCAAAGGTGGGTTTTGGTAAGGCGGTTCGCTATGGTGCCATGACCCGAAACGGTCAAGGTGAAGCAGTAGGGGGCGTGATGTTACTTTTAAAAGGAGCGAATGCGAACCAGGTCGTGCAGGATGTGAAAGTGCAGATGGAAATCATCGGAAAGACTTTGCCTCAAGGAATTAAGATTGTACCTTATTTAGACCGTAGCGTGTTGATCGGTCGCGCCATTAATACGGTGGAGAAGAACCTGATCGAAGGGGGATTAATTGTCGTATTTATCTTGATTTTATTGCTGGGAAACTGGCGAGCCGGATTAATTGTGGCTTCGGTGATTCCGCTTTGTTTATTGTTCGCCTTTGCGCTGATGCACATTTTCGGGGTCTCGGCGAACCTGATGAGTTTAGGTGCGATTGACTTTGGCCTGATTGTAGATGGCGCCGTCATTATTGTAGAGTCTATTATTCACCGGCTCCATAGCCATCGAAAAGGGCAGGAGTTAAGTCAGCATGAGATGGATGAGGAAGTGGGGATTTCTGCCAAAGCTATTTTCAGCTCCGCCGCTTTCGGTGTCATCATCATCCTGATTGTGTACCTGCCTATTATGGCGCTGGGCGGAATCGAAGGAAAGATGTTTAGACCGATGGCGCAGACGGTTAGTTTTGCTATTTTAGGTGCTTTGATTCTTTCGTTGACCTATGTTCCCATGATGTCTGCCTTGTTTTTAGACAAGAAAATCAGTCACAAACTGACCATTGCGGATCGCATTATGGGCTTTTTATACCGCGGTTATCAACCGATCATTCATTGGGCCTTACAACAGCGCAAGTGGGTGGTGATCGGTGCTTTTGGCCTATTCTCCTCCAGCGTTGCCCTCTTTATGAGTCTGGGTGGGGAGTTTATTCCTGAATTAAATGAAGGTGATTTTGCAGTAGAAACGATATTGCCTACGAATGCTTCTTTGTCCCAAAGCATCAAAGTCAATAATGCGGCTCAAGCCATGTTACTGAAGAAATTTCCTACCGAGATTAATCAAGTCGTTTCACGCATAGGGGCATCAGAAATTCCCACGGACCCCATGGGGATTAATTCTTGTGACTTGATCATTCAATTGAAGGATCCATCTGTATGGAAGAATGCAGGGACGATGGAGGAACTAGAAGAGAAGATGGATAAGGAGTTAGATGCTTTTCCAGAGGTAAATTTCGAATTCACCCAGCCCATTCAGATGCGTTTTAACGAGCTGATTGCTGGGGTGAAATCGGATATTGCGGTGAAGATTTTTGGAGAAGATTTACAAGAATTGTTTGATCACGCGACCGAAGCCTCTCGTTACATTCGTCAAATCGACGGTGTGGGCGATATAAAAGTCCAGCAAATCGATGGTATCCCGCAACTCGTAGTGAAATACAATCGCGTGAAGATGGCGCAATATGGGTTGAATGTGAACGAGGTGAATTCGGCTATCAAGATGACTTTTGCGGGTGAAACTGCGGGGATCGTGATGGAAGGGGAGAAACGTTTTGACCTGGTCGTTCGAATGGATTCGGTACACCGTCAAGACATTCAGAACTTACGAGAACTCTACATCGATTTGCCTTCTGGTTCACAAATTCCGTTACAAGAAGTAGCAGACGTGAGTTATGAAAATGCTCCTTTAGAGATTTCCCGAGATAATACGCATCGTCGGATCACTATCGGTATCAATGTGCGTGGTCGTGACGTGGAAAGTGTCGTAGCAGATATCCAAAAAGTGATGAAAAACAAGATTACTTTGCCGGCCGGTTACTATGTGACCTACGGTGGAACATTTGAGAATTTACAGGCGGCAAAATCGCGGTTAGCACTGGTAGTGCCCATCGCCCTTGCCCTGATTTTCGTGTTGTTATTTTTTACGTTCCAAAGCTTCTTGGAAGCATCCATCATCTACCTCGCGATTCCTTTATCGGCAATTGGTGGCGTGGTAGCGCTTTGGTTGCGAGGAATGCCGTTCTCAGTTTCGGCGGGGATAGGCTTTATCGCCTTATTCGGAGTTGCCGTTTTAAATGGTATCGTGTTACTTTCTTTCTTCAAGCAATTAGCAAATGAAGGATTAGGTGTGGAAGAACGTCTGAAGAAAGGATTGGAATTGCGTTTTAGACCCGTCATCATGACTGCTGCGGTAGCGTCTTTAGGTTTCTTACCGATGGCGCTGAGTCACTCGCCGGGAGCAGAAGTGCAGCGTCCCTTAGCGACGGTGGTCATCGGCGGATTAATCACCGCGACCTTCCTAACTCTGGTCGTCATCCCAGTCGTATACTCACTGGTGATGGGCCGCAGAGAGCAAAAGTTGAAGGCCAAAGGACTAGGGATGATTGTGTTGTTTATGGTGTTATCTTTTGCATCATTTGCGAAAAACCCTATCTCTACTCTATACTCTCCTATCTCCTCTCTAAATTCGACTAGCGACTATCGACTAGCGACTATGCCGCGCAGCGGCACCTCTCCTCTCTCTACTCTCTCATCTCCTATCTCGACTAGTGACTATCGACTAGTGACTAGCGACTATCGACTAGCGACTATGCCGCACAGCGGCACCTCTCCTCTCTCGACTAGTGACTATCGACTAGCGACTAAGTCACGAAGTGACGACCCCCGCCTCTCGCTAAAAGTGTGTTTAGAGCTTGCTTCCACCCGCAACGCTCTCCTAGCCACCGGTCTAGCCGACGTCAAAACCGCGGAGGCCTTCATCAATTCCGGAAAGGAATTGCCTAAAGGCACGGTCGATGGGCAGTATGGAAAAACGCAGACTTCGACTAGCCAGGATTATACGTTGATGTTTTCTCAAAGTATCCCGTGGCCCACGCTGTTGAAAGCGCAGGTAAAGGCCTTGACTTCGGCGAAGGTGATGAGTGAAAAGCGCTTGAAGATTACGCAGAATTTGGTGGTTTCGAGTGTGAAATTCTATTACTACCAGATTTTGGCACAGCAAAAAAATCTGGAATTTCTAGCTTCTCAGGATAGCTTATATACCCAAATGAAGCGTGCAGCAACGATTAAGTTCCAGCAAGGTGAGACGAATCGACTGGAAATGATGGCGGCGGAAACGCGGCTACGGGAGTTTCAGCAGAAGCGAATTGCCTTAGAAGCAGATCAAAAAACAGCCTATCAGAATCTCGCTTATTGGATTAATGAACCGGGCGAATTCGAGATCGAGGGAAAGGAATCTCTAGCCATGGAATCCGGAGTCGCGGGACTGGATCTGTCGAAAAATCCGACCATCGAACTCTTAGCTGAGCAGGTGGAGCATGGTAAATTGTTAACTGCTGTGGAAAGAGAACGCCTGAAACCGGATGTAAGAATCGGAATGACTAACCAGAGTATTGAAAATGTAGGTGGCCAAAATTTCGTTCAAGCAGGTCTGGCGATTCCCATTTTTGGGAAAGGTCAAAAGGCAAAAATTGCCTCAGCAAAATTGCAGGAGGAGGCTTTTGTCAGCCAAAAAATCCAGGCCGAATCCGCCTTGAAAACGGATTACAAGAATGCGGAGGCAGCGGTCGCAAAATACCGGGCGAGTTTAGCCTATTATACCTCGACGGCCTTACCGCAAGCAATATTGCTAGAGAAGACCGCGCTGAAATCGTACCAGCAGGGAGAAATCGAATATGTCGAAATGTTGCAAAATACGCAGCAAGCATGGCAGATTCGAGAGAGTTATATTCAAGAAGTCAACGCCCATAACCAGGCGATTATCACCCGTCAAACCATCATTGGAAATGAATAAGTTAATCAAATTTGCAGCGCTGTGCCTTGTATTCAGCAGCTTAGCGGCTTGCTCAAAAAAAGAAGATTCCGAAACGGAAACGCCCGTATCTGAAGTTAAATTAACGGCAGAACAGAAGACCAACGCGGGTATCGAATTCGGTGCTCTAGAAGAGCGCGAAATGGCTACTGAAGTGAAATGTACGGGTGTTGTCGATGTACCTCCGGTGTCTTTAGCGTCTATCTCTATCCCGATTGCGGGATATGTAAAAATGACCTACGAGTTGCTTCCGGGCAAAAAGGTGTCGAAAGGACAAGCTTTGGCGACCTTGACTTCACTTGATTTCATCCAAATGCAGCAAGAGTATTTGCAGGCCTTGTCTTCGCAGACTTTTATGAGTTCCGAGAAGTCGCGTCAACAAGTTTTGACAAACGAAGAAGTGGGATCGAAGAAAAAATTGCAACAATCGGAAGCCGATTTAGGGAATGCGAATGCGCAAGTGAAGGCTTTGGGATTGAAGTTAGAAGTTTTAGGCTGTGACTTGAAATTGCTGGCGAAGGGAAACCTTAGCTCCGTTTTAACCTTGCGTTCACCGATTGATGGATATATCCAAGATCAGTTTTTGGCAATCGGAAAATACGTGACCCCTTCTGACGTATTGATTAAGGTCGTTGGAATGGCAGACAAGCACGTGGAATTGAAGGTATTCGAGAAGGATTTGGCCAAATTAAACATCGGTCAAACCATCGAATTCGAATCAGAGGGAGAGAAAGCCGTCGCCAAAATCTTCCTAATCGCCCCACAAGTCGATTTAACAGAACGAACAACCTCTATTCATGGACACTTCGAAAACAAATCAGACGAAAAGAACTTTACCGTAGGACAATTCGTCAGCGCGCGAATCAAAGTAGGATCCCAAAAAATCTCCAGCATTCCACAAGCAGGCCTCGCTCGCGTGGGGAAAGGGGGTTTCATCTATGTGGAAATGAGCGATGGCGCGATGACGCAGGTACCGGTCGAAATACTGAGCTCGACGCCTGAATATGCAGGAGTCAAATTATTGAAAGCATTACCGGCAGGTAAAGTAGTAATCAAAGGTGCATCGGCTATAGAAGCGATCTTTGCGAAAGACTAACTTACCCAGCCTGACCAAACAGTATAATCGGCCCATCCCGCAGGTGGGTCGATTTTTTTGTCAAAAATCCCGAAAATCGTTGATCCCGAACCACTCATCGCCGCATAGCTAGCACCTAAGGCATACATTTCCTCTTTCAGAGAAGCCAACACGGGATAATGGGGGAAAATACTCTTCTCAAAATCATTCGAAATAGTTTCTTTCCAATCGGATTTCAAAATGGCCTTGCGTAGATCCACCGGAGCCTTAACTGGTGTCACGCCCGCATAAGCCTCAGCAGTTGAGATACCCACCGCGGGATATAATAACACGAGGAATTTCCCTTTCAGGCTCGCATCGATTGTGCTAAGTTGATCCCCTTTCCCTTTGCCAAAAGCCGCCTGATTCGACAAGAAAAACGCACAATCACTGCCTAATTTAGCTGCGTATGGCTGTAAATCTTCGTTTGTTAAAGGTAACTGAAACAAGTCCCGTAAGCCCAGTAGCGTAAACGCGGCGTCTGACGATCCTCCGCCTAAACCAGCCCCCATCGGGATAATTTTATGCAGGTGAATGTGCACGGGCGGGAAGGCGTGGTCATTGCGCAATAATTCGTAAGCCCGGTAACACAGGTTATTTTCGATGGCGCCAGAAATCTCGAGCCCAGAGGAACTGAAACTGAATTCATCCGCGGGCGTAATCTCCAACACATCCGTCCATGGCACGGGAAAGAAACACGTTTCCAAATCATGAAATCCATCCTTGCGCTTCTTCGTGATGTACAAGCCAATATTAATCTTCGCGTGCGGAAATAAAACCATATTAATCTTCTAAAGAGTTGCCTATCCAGCTAAAACGTACCCACAATCCAATGAAAAATAGGACGAGCGCAATTTCAGCAAATAAGTAGGAGAGGGAGATGTGTTCTTCCCAGGTAACCGTTTTGACCACCGAGGCCTCCATTTTATCAATTTCTTGGAAAATCTGTTGCAAAGCCTGGCTATTTGTCGCTCGAAAGAATTTCCCTTTAGTTATCGTTGCAATTTCGCGCAGGGTACTTTCATCTACCGGGTCAGCACTTGGCTGAAGGCTTCCTACGGCGATGGTATAGACTTTAATGTTAAAATTCTTCGCTAGTTCCGCGGACGTAACCGGGTCTAGATTCCCGGCTGTATTGTTTCCATCAGAAATCAGGATACTGATTTTCTTGGGGTTTTCGGAGTCACGGATTTGGTTGATACACATTCCTAACGCATCTCCCAAAGCCGTTCCCTCTTCCACGATTTGATTCGTTTGTAACTGCTGTAATTGATGCAATAAAAAGGTGGTGTCTGTGGTGATGGGGCTCGCTAAATAGGGAGCACCCGCGAAGGCGATTAACGAAATGGGATCGTGGCTCCGCTGACGGATGAATTCTTTACCCATCGTTTTAGCCGTTTCTAAGCGACTAGGGCTAATATCTCGCGTCTGCATGGAGGAGGAGATGTCCAAAGCCAGAGCGATGTCAATACCTTCGACTTGCTTTTTCTGATGTTTGATCACGCGGTAAGGACCTGCCGCCACGATGATGACGGAAGAGATGCACAGGACCTGTATGACCATGGGGATATAACTCAAAAAGAGCGAAATCCTGTTTTGCTGTAAGGGAACAGAAAGGGATAATTCCAGGCGTGGCTTGTTTCCTCGCTGACGTAAATACTTGATGAAATAGACGATGAAAGGCCAAATTAAGCCATATAAAAACAAGCTAT
>JBIILT010000141.1:0-4710 GCA_044338355.1 Aquirufa sp. | reverse complement strand
ATTTAAATCGACATCAGCAGATGTGCGTAAGTTCTTATTAGAATTCAAGAAAGAGGGTATAGATGCTTTATTGATTGACTTAAGAAACAATGGTGGCGGATCATTAATCGAGGCAGTTGATTTAACAGGCTTATTTATTGGTTCAGGTCCTGTGGTGCAACGCAAAGAATCAACAGGTCAAATCACGCAAGAAAACGATGAGAATCCGGAGTTAGTTTATGATGGCCCCATGGCTGTATTAATTAACCGTTTCTCTGCCTCCGCATCGGAGATTTTTGCTGGAGCCATTCAAGATTACCAGCGTGGCATTATTGTAGGGGAGCAAACCTATGGTAAAGGAACGGTTCAAAGTGTCTTAGATTTAAGTCGTTTTGTTCGTTCTGAAAAAGAAAATCCAGGCGTTTTAAAGATTACTTTAGAGAAATTCTACCGTGTCACAGGAAGCTCAACTCAGCACAAAGGGGTGAGTCCAGATTTCGCGTTACCATCTGCTTTCTCTGCGGAGGAGTTTGGTGAAAGTTCACAACCGAGTGCTTTGCCTTGGGATATGATTCGCTCTACTACATTTACGAAGACAGGAAAAGTGAATCCAGCGACAGTTAAGACCTTGCAAGTAGCTTTCCAAAATCGTTTAAAAACAAAGCCTGAATTGTTAAAATTGAAAGAAGATCTGGTGCGTTGGAAGAAATTAAAGGAAACGAATTCGATTGCCTTGCAATATGATAAGCGTAAGAAGGAATTGGATGACCAAAAGAAAAAACCAGATGAGACTTCAGCTGTAATGGAGGCGATGGCCGGAGCAGAGGCAACCGATGCGGATGGTAAGAAAGTGGAGTCGAAAGAAAAAGATAAGCATGCGAAAGATGCCTATTTGAAAGAAACGCAGCAGATCATCGCGGATTGGTTAAAAGGACCCGTAGCACCAGTCGCGAAGGCAGTAGCAAAAAAATAATGAAATCGCTGACTGATGTATTGTTGGAGTCTTCGCAGTTGGTTCGAGAGACCGGCCAATGGATTCTGCAGCAATCATCTGAGTTTACAAGTTCAGACATTATATACAAGGGGACAAATGATTTAGTTTCCTTTGTAGATCAACAGGCCGAGGCAAAATTAAAGCAAGGTCTTGCTCAGATTTTCCCAGAAGCGGGATTTATAGCCGAAGAAACATCTTCTAATTATTCAGAAGTGGGGGATGGTTACTATTGGGTCATTGATCCTTTGGATGGTACCACTAATTTCTTACATAAATTACCCATTTTTGCCGTTTCGGTCGGTTTGATTTATCAAAAACAGCCTATTTTAGGTTTGATCTATGAGCCTAATCGGGATGAATTATTTACGGCGGTGAAGGGGAATGGAGCGCATTTGAATGGAAAGTCTATTCAGGTATCGCCACAAAATTCAATGGCTAAGTCCTTACTAGCTACCGGTTTTCCTTACTATGATTTCACTTACCAAGACCGTTATTTAGATTTATTGAAGGAACTTATGCGTTCATCGCATGGTTTAAGACGCATGGGAGCAGCGGCGATTGATTTAGCTTACACAGCTTGCGGTCGCTTTGAAGGCTTTTTTGAGGCTAATTTGAAGCCTTGGGATGTCGCTGCTGGAAAAATCATTATCGAAGAAGCAGGAGGGATGGTCACTAATTTTTCCGGAGGTCAAGAGGTGATTTTTACGGGTGAAATTATTGGTGCGGGGCCAATATTCTCAGAATTTTTAAGAACTTTGCAGTCTAAGTGGTTTGATTAATATGGAAAACGGGATCATCTTTCTAGTATTTGCAGCGGCACTCGTTTATTTAGTTCGCCTGGTTTATAGTCAGTTTTGGGGAAAGAATGCAGGTAACTGTGCCAAAGGCTGCGGAACTTGCGCGGCTTCTACCACTATCGATAAAATGAACAGTGAAAGAAGCTAATTCCGGTAAAACTTTTGATTTTCAGATTATTAAACGGTTATATGGCTTTATTCAGCCTTACCGTTTTCGTTTTTGGTTTCTCGTTTTTTTGATTCTCTGTATGGCAGGTATTTCTCCTGTCGTTCCTCTTTTAATTCGCTATACCTTAGATAATTATTTGGGACTTACTTTTCAGTCTGATTTGCTTCGAATGCTGGGCTGGATGTTAGGGGCCTTATTCTTGCAAACAGGTTTACAATTTTCAACCTCTTATTTAGCTGGTTATTTAGGTCAAACGGTTATTCGTGACATACGTATTCAATTGTATGAGAAGATTGTCAATCTTCGTTTGGCCTTCTTCGATGCAACTCCCATTGGGCGTTTAGTCACTCGAACGGTTTCAGATATTGAAACATTAAATGATGTTTTTTCAGAAGGCCTAGCCTCCATCGCTGGTGATTTGTTACAATTATTTTTGATTTTAGGGGTGATGTTTTACGCGGATTGGCGATTAACATTAATCATTATTGCGACCGTTCCCATTATGGTATTTTCAACCTATGTGTTTAAGGAATACATTAAGAAGTCATTTAATGAGGTTAGGACGGCTGTCGCTAATTTAAATTCCTTTGTGCAGGAACATATTTCTGGGATGTTGATTGTCCAAATGTTCCATGCTGAAAAACAAGAATTAGCTAAGTTCAATCGCATCAATGAAGAGCATCGTGACGCCAATATTCGAGGCATTTTTGCGTATTCAGTCTTTTTCCCTGTGGCAGACGTCATTGCAGCGATAGGGACGGGGCTTGTTGTTTGGGCGGCTTCCACTTATATCGTGAAAGAGGAAATGGGAGTGGGGACTTTGACTGCTTTCATTATGTTTATTAACCTTTTTTATCGCCCTATTCGGATGCTTGCAGATCGTTTCAATACGCTGCAAATGGGTATTGTATCGACAGAACGAATTTTGACGCTGTTGGATTCGACAGATTATATCCAAAATAATGGAACGATTCAAGCGGATCATCTGGAAGGTAAAATTGAATTTTCAAATGTCACTTTTGCCTATCAAGAACCTGAGTGGGTGGTAAAAAAGGTGAGTTTCATGGTAGAAGCGGGTAAGACATGCGCTATTGTAGGAGCAACCGGGGCAGGTAAATCATCCATTATAGGTTTGTTAGGCCGTTTATATGATTGCCAAAGTGGTGAAATCAACATCGACGGCGTTCCTTTAACTTCCTATGAAATAGGCTCATTGCGAAAAAATATTGCCGTGGTTTTGCAAGACGTATTCTTATTTAGCTCGTCCATCGCTTACAATATTCATTTAGGTGAAAAATCCATTACCCAGGAGAAGATGGTGGAAGCAGCTAAGGCAGTGGGAGTTCACGATTTTATTCTTTCCCTGCCAGGTGGCTATGATTATGAGGTAAAGGAACGAGGTGCTACCTTAAGTGTGGGTCAACGACAGTTAATTTCTTTTGTGCGTGCTTTGGTTCATAATCCGAAAATTATTGTCTTAGACGAAGCCACATCTTCAGTTGATTCTGAGACGGAAGTTTTGATTCAACAAGCCATTTCAACGTTAATGAAAGGGCGTACTGCGGTAGTGATTGCCCATCGCTTGTCGACCATTCGAAATTCGGATCAAATTTTAGTGATGGATAAAGGAGAAATTAAAGAACGGGGCACTCAAGAGGAATTAATGGCAATGGACGGTTTATATGCACAACTCTATCATTTACAATTCAGAAAATAAACGTATCTTTACGGGCTTATGAATTTGAAAAATAAAATATTAATTGCTTTAATCGCCTTAATCGGTTTAAGTGCGTGTGGAAAGTTTGAGAAATTCAGAAAGAGCGCTAGCGTTCCTTCAAAATACAAAGCTGCATTAGATTATTTCAAGAAAGAAGAGTTTGATAAAGCTGGAATTCTTTTTGATGAGGTTTTACCCTTATTGACTGGAGATTCTACTCAAGAGATGGCCACCTTTTATCAAGCAAAATGTGACTTTGAATTAGGTAATTTTACCGTAGCAAATACGCATTTTAAGCGTTTTTCTGAAATTTTTTCACGCTCTGAATTCGCAGAAGAGTCTATTTACATGGCTGCCTTTTCTTTGTATAAAGATTCGCCTACATACAATCTCGATCAAACAGGGACTTTATCTGCCATAAACGAATTGCAGAGTTATTTGAATAATTATCCTGATTCAAAGTACCGCGAGGATTGTAGTATTATGATTAAGGATTTGCGTAAAAAGTTAGAGAAAAAAGCCTACGAAAAGGCAAAGCTTTATAACAAAACATCGCTCTTTAATATTGCTTCATTGAAGTCTGCTGTGATTGAAATTACGAATTTCCAACGTGACTTCCCGGATTCTGATTACAACGAGGAGATGGCCTATATAAAGGTGGTTTCACAATATGAATTAGCTAAAAGTACGGTTGAATTCAAGCAAAAAGAACGGTATGAAGATGTGGTTAAATTCTATTTAGAATTCATCGACAAATATCCTCAGAGTTCGTTTTTAAAAACAGCTGAAAAATGGTATTCAGATAGCCAAGGTGAGGTAATTCGCATCGCCAAACTAGAAGCGGATTACAAGGCAATGCAAGAAAAAGAGAAATCGAATACTTCGAAAATTGCCACCAGCCCTCAATAGTATTTGTTAAATATTAACATTAAATTTGCAATCTTAAACTATATAGAGATGTCTAAGACACCAACAAACCCATCCATCATTACACGTGATGTAGACAAGATCGCTGCTAAAACTGGTAACGTATACGAATCAATTACTATCGTAG
>JBIILT010000139.1:0-4734 GCA_044338355.1 Aquirufa sp. | reverse complement strand
CAGTAGGGAAGCCGTTGAATAATAGACGGCCTACCTTTTGTAACAAGGTATCAATTAATTCTTCTGATATTTCAGCTTTGGTTCCGTGAATAGTTCCTGTTAATTGTCCGTCCATTGATTCGATAAACGTCAGTAATTCTGCATCATCCTCTACTAAAATTGCCACAGTACAAGGGCCAAAAACCTCTTCTAAAATCTGGTGGTTTGCGTTTGACGCATTAGCTACAAATAGGGCAGGGGAAGGGAGCTCGCGCGATGTTAATTTTGTAGAGAGTTTAGCCAGATTTGAAACACCATCAGAATAAGCAGATGCGATTCCAGGTGTTAAAAAGGTGCCTAAGGGTAGTTTATCTAATTCGGTAGCTAATAAATCTAAGAAACCAGCATCCTTTTTTTGTAGAATAAGTAAACCTGGATTCGTGCAGAATTGTCCTACACCTAAGCAGACAGAACCAGCCAGGCCAGCCGCGAGAGCGGCTGGATTTTCAGCGATTTTCTGGGATAAAAGAATGACTGGATTCACACTACCCATTTCCGCATAAACAGGAATAGGGTGTGGTCTACGAACGGCAAGGTCATAAAGGGCCTTTCCGCCCCGATAAGAACCGGTAAATCCGACTGCTTGAATGTCTGGGTGCTGCACTAAATGAGATCCTACTTCGTTCGAAGAACCGTGAATCAAGGCGAAAACACCGGCCGGTAAACCGCAAGATGCGACTGCTTTAGAAATCGCTGAGCCAACTAAATTCCCCGTTTTAGGATGAGCTGGATGTGCCTTGAAAATAACTGGGCAACCAGCAGCTAGGGCAGAAATGGTATCGCCGCCCGCCACCGAAAAGGCTAGAGGGAAGTTGCTAGCCCCGAAAACGGCCACAGGACCTAAAGGGATTTGGGTTTGAAATAGATCTGGTTTAGGTATTGGTGCACGGTCCGGTTGAGCTGGATCATGGATTTCCTTTTTCCATGCTGGGTTGGAGATAAAGTCTGTAAAGGCTTGGATTTGGCCTGTCGTGCGACCTCTTTCTCCGGTAATTCTGGCTTCTGGAAGATGAGATTCCGAACATGCTGTTTGGATTAATTCGTCACCTAAAGCGAGAATTTCGCGGGAAATGGCTTGTAGAAACGTAGCGCGATCCGAATCCGTAATACGGCGATAAATAGGAAATGCTGCTTTTGCGGCAGCAATGGCTGAGTCGATTTCTGGGATCGTGTCGTCTGTATAATTCATTAGGCAACGGTTTGAATAAGGGTTCCAATAGGTTCAATAGTAATATGGACGTTATCTCCGGATTGCAAGGTAAACGGTGGATCCGGGACGATGCAGGTGCCCGTCATCAAATAAACGCCAGCTGGGAAGGACATTTCGCGGGTCAAATAGTCGACTAATTCGGCATGGGAGCGCTTCATTTTGGAGATTTCTGTGTCGCCTTGGAATACACTTTCGCCGTTTCGTATGATTTCCATTGAAATGACTGTAGCGGGCTCCAAAGGCTTTTCCGTCACTAAAAGGCAGGGGCCGAGACCGGCGGATGCGTCATAGACTTTGGCCTGAGGTAAATACAAGGGATTTTCGCCCTCGATATCTCGTGAACTCATGTCGTTTCCGATGCTATAGCCGGCTAATTCACCGAACTTATTGACAAAAAGGGTCAATTCCGGTTCTGGTACATTCCAAAAAGAATCCTTCCGAATGCGCACTTTTCCACCCGGTCCTACAGACCGTAAGCGATTGCCTTTGTAGAATATCTCTGGCCTTTCCGCATCGTAGACCTTGTCATAAAAGGTGTCACCACCGGATTCTTTGGACTCTTCCATCCTCGCCACTTTACTGCGTAAATAGGTCACGCCTGCCGCCCAAATCTCTTGTGAATCGATAGGGCAGAGGGGTGTTTCGATTTTGGCCTCCTGAAAATTCAGAGAAGCGCACTGTTGAAAAAGATGGGGCTGGTTAATAAACTCATCCCAATTTCCGGGAACTGAGCAAACCAGCCCTTGCTGATCCTGCACCTGAATTCCTGCAGAGGTTAAATAAATTTTATAGGTTTTCATAGGTTGTCTAAAGAGGTATCAATCTCAGCCGCGTGGCGAGCTGCATATATTAATTCATAAGTACAAAGATTATCAATTACCTGATTTACTATCGAAATCGGGTGTTTTTTACAAATTTTCATCACTTCATTCATCTGCGAATAGCTAAACTGGATGCTACGTATTTTCATGGGCTCTTTCTCATAGATTTCGGCCTGTTCAAGCGCATCTATTGCCCCCTCTTTATAGGCTTGAATGAGGCCAGGAACACCTAATAAAGTACCACCAAAATACCGAACTACCGCGACAAGTACGTAATGGAGGTTTTGGGAAAGAATCGTGTTCAATATGGGTTTTCCTGCACTTCCGGAGGGTTCGCCATCGTCGTTGGATCTAGCTTCCTCTGGAGTAAATCCGAGTCGATAGGCATAACAAATGTGCCGTGCTTTCGGATGTGCTTCTTTCAAGGAAGCTAAAAGGCTTTTGATTTCTTCCAAATCTTTCACCGGATATGCCCAACTGATGAATTTACTTCCTTTATCTTTGTAAAGTCCTTCAGCTGGTTTTGCGATTGTGAGATAGGAGTCGGGTATCAATGACATAAGGATAAATTTAGGCTAAGCGATGCACAATAACTATTATTTTCTGCGGATTTTATCAGCTCATTTGCGGCAGATATTGATGTATGCGCGCTTAAAACAGTGTTTTTCACAGGAGAAGGATGAATTGGTTTTGGGTTTTGAACGCCAAAACGGTGATGATTTCTATATTAAATGCTCGCTCGGACCTCAGTTTTCTAGTCTTCAATTTCCGGATTCTTTCCACCGTGCCGGGCGAAATTCCATCGATCTTTTCTCGGATTTGCTTTTAGCAGAAGTACAGGAAGTGGAGATGTACGATAATGAACGCGCTTTCGGGATTCATTTTCTAGGCAACTATGTGCTCGTATTTAAGCTTTTTGGTAATCGGGCTAATTTGATTTTATACCGGGATGGAGAATATGATTCCCAGTTCCAAAAGCGTCTTAAAAAGGACGATGAGATTGCTTTAAATACCATCTCCCGTTCCATCGACCAAAGTTTCGAGGCCTTTCAGGAGGCAGAAGGGGAGTATTTCCCTTTGTTTCCTACGTTGGGAAAAGAAGCTCAGGCTTGGCTTACCATCCAAGGATACGAAAATTTGAACTTGAAAGACCGTTGGGCATTGTTGCAAAAAATGCTAGAAATTCTCGATGAAGGGCATTTTTATGTGGTCAAGACGCCTAAAGGAATTGGTTTTACCTTATTCCCACCTTCCTCTGAACCGCTTTTTCATTCGACAGATCCCATTACCGCGCTGAACCAATTTTATTTACTGCATTATTCGGTAGGGGAGTTTACGAGGGAGAAAAGACAAATTCAAGAAGGTTTGGAAAGGAATTTAGCCAAATCTCAACTGTACTTACAAGAGCTCGAGAAACAAAAGGTCATTAGAGAGACGAATGTGCCTTTTGAAGAGATTGGTAATATTTTAATGGCCTATTTACATCTGATTCCGGAGGGAGATAGCAAGGTAGTGCTAGAAGATTTTTACCGAAATCAGCCTATTACTATTAAACTAAATTCCACTTTGAGTCCTGCCGCAAATGCGGAGAATTACTACCGAAAAGGGAAGAATTTCTCTAAAGAACTCGCCCATTGGGAGGAAAACATTGCCCGTAAGCAGCAGGAAATAGCTGATATACAGCAAAGAATTGCCTCGTTAGAAACCATCGAAACGCGCAAAGGACTTAAGCCCTATTTGCAAATCGCTGTGGCTAAGAATTCCGCCGAAGAATTACCATTCAAGCAGTTTGAGGTAGATGGCTGGGTAATTTGGGTGGGGAAAAATGCAAAGAATAACGACCTCCTTACGCTGAAATATGCGAAGAAACAGGATATCTGGTTGCACGCGCGAGACGTATCTGGCTCTCATGTGATCGTACGTAACCCTCAAAATAGAACCGTTCCAGCCTATGTTATTGAAAAGGCAGCGAGTTTAGCTGCCTATTTCTCCAAAAGACAAACAGAATCCCTTTGTCCCGTCATCGTTACTTCGAAAAAGTATGTTCGAAAAACAAAGGATTTATTGCCTGGAATGGTCATCGTGGACCGTGAGGAAGAGGTAGTTTTAGTGAAGCCTGAGCTTTGGGATTAGCACAATTCCGATAAAAATCTTAATTTAGACAATTCAAGACCAAAATTAACTACATAACTCTATGCAATCAAACGGTTTACAAACACTCGATTACCTCGTTTTTCTCTTTTATTTCGTCGTAGTAGCTGGTTACGGCTTTTGGATTTACAACAAGAAAAAATCTGAACTTTCTGACTCAAATGACTTCTTTTTAGCGGAAGGTTCTTTAACCTGGTGGGCAATTGGTGCTTCATTAATCGCGTCTAATATTTCAGCGGAGCAATTTATCGGCATGTCCGGCAATGGCTTCAGACTCGGTCTAGCCATCGCTACCTACGAATGGATGGCCGCAGCAACACTCTTAATCGTGGCAATCTTCTTTATGCCTATCTATTTAAAGAATAAGATTTTCACCATGCCTCAATTCTTATCGCAACGTTATTCGCCTACGGTAAGTTTAATTATGGCCGTTTTCTGGTTAATGTTGTACATAGCGGTGAATTTGACCTCTATTTTGTATTTAGGTGCTCTTGCAATTACCACCATTTCAGG
>JBIILT010000138.1:0-4739 GCA_044338355.1 Aquirufa sp. | reverse complement strand
ACGTTGCATCAGCTGAGGCTATTATTTGCGCAGAGAAAATGGCTGGCCACAAAACGGAAGCTTTGGACTACACAAACATCCCAGGCTGTACGTATTGCACGCCAGAAATTTCTTCGGTTGGTATGACAGAGAAGAAGGCAATTGAAGCTGGTTACGACATCAAAGTGGGTAAATTCCCGTTCGTAGCTTCCGGAAAAGCCACAGCTGCCGGCGCTCGTGATGGCTTTGTGAAAGTAATTTATGATGCCAAATACGGTGAATTATTAGGCGCGCACATGATCGGTTACAACGTAACGGAATTGATCGCGGAGGCAGTAGTGGTTCGCAAGTTAGAAAGCACCGCTTACGAAATCATGAAAACGGTGCATCCACACCCGACGATGTCAGAGGCTTTCAAAGGCGCGACAGAAGCGGCTTATGGAGAAGCGGTGGATTTATAAGGCTTTATTGTCAAAATTAAGGGGAGCTCGAAAGGCTCCCCTTTTTATTTAGTTCAATTTCACCTGAACACTTTTATAAGCGATCCTGCTCTTAGGATCATGTGCCTGAATGGCAATGGTTCCTGGTTGAATTCGTCTATTATCCGTTCTTCCCGCCGGCTCCATAAAATCGACTACCGTTCTGCCGTTGATCTTGGTCGTGATGTGCTTCCCTTCCACTTTCACGTGTAATTCGAACCACTCCTCATCTTGTACTAATTTTTCTGCGGTGTCCACAATGCCATAGAGACTAGCGGTTCTGCGCCAATCCGTATGCGAATTATTGACTTGAACTTCATAGCCTTGAGAAGGCCAGTTGTTTTCTAAGAACGCTGTACAAACATACAAGCCTGAGTTTGCTCCTGGATAGGTTTTTATGAGTGCTTTCACTTCAAAGTTTTGGAAATTATGGTTGCCCACTGGCCCATCATAAAAGAGATGTCCGCGTGGTCCAGCGACAACGAGTTCGCCGTCTTTTACTTGGAAGGAGTTCGGGTTTTCGCTGGTTTTCCAGCCAGTTAAATCGCGACCATTTAATAATTCAACCCATTGAGCGTGGGTAGAGAAGTTTAGTAGAAGGAGAAGGAGAAGTAGGAATAGATTTTTCATAGGAATAGATGTTAATTTTTTTGACCATTAAATAATTTTTACTTTGAAGCACTAGCGTTAAATAGTAGTTTTCGGAATTGAAATATAATAATAATCAAATTATGAAAAATTTAACTCGAAATTACTTTTTGAAAGCAACTTTCTTATTCGTCGCGTTATTAATGTTTGGCTGTTCTAAAGATGAAGCGGTTTCGCCGGCAGAAGAATTATCCATACTGGGGAAATGGTCAATATTGGTTTCTAGAAGCACAGAAAATGGCAAGTCAGTTTACGATTATGTTGGAAAAACAGGTGATTATTTAGAGATCACTAACAATGACTTTATTTTATTTATTGAAGGGGATAGAGAAGCCGTACAATATAAGGTAATCGAAAAAAACAAGAAAATCGGATTAATTGGTGTCTCGTCAACGGGAGGAGATCGAGTTGTTGAAATCCGCAATCTAACAAGCAAATCCATGACACTTTACATAGAATATGTAGAGAAAGGTGTTACCTATGTTGATTACTTGGATTTAAAGAAATAAGCTTACTAGCTTTCGCTTAAAATTATTGATTAAAAAAAATCCCTTTAGCATATGCTGGAGGGCTTTTTTATTTGGAGAGGGAGTGACAGCTCCACGCCGTTTCGCTGTCAGCCCGAAGGGCATCTTAATTTGAATACTATTTATGAAATTATTTCTTCACCATTCTCCCATCAAATACCAGCGCCTCCACAGAAATGACCTTGATTTTAACACTATCAGGATGGGCGGGATTAATGAGGTAATTAAATTCAGGAGGCACGATACTGCTAGGTACTTTTAGAACTGCGGCTGATCTCAGCGCAACAAAATCGTCGCCAATAAACTGGGTTTCTAAAATGGGTGGTTTGGAGTCCCAGTTTGGAGGCAAATCATCCATATTCAGTTCTACTATTTTCACTTCTACTGGAATCTCTATTTCCACGTAATACCGATCTGTAGGTAGGTCTTCAGATAGATCAATGTGAACAGAAACTTCTAACGTAGCGAGGGCTCGAGATGCAGAAGTATATACAATATACGTGTTGAGGCTATTCCATCGATAACCCTGCATTCGAGATGCTCCACCACCTGACAAAGTGGTGTCTAGGTATTTTTTCCGCTCAATTCGGTATACTTTCATTAGGCAAGATTCCCAAATTCAATTCGATTCAAACAATTTCGAACTTCTTGAATGCCTGTATTTGAGTCCAATAAACTTTCTGGTGTATTATTTCCCAACGAATAATTGGGCTTTTTCATCCAACGCAGAAATTTATCCTCTTCCTGATTAAAAACTTCAATTCCAAAATCAACTAATTCAGTAAGAAGTAAAATAACTTCGCTATCTCTCCCGTTCAGCAGTGATTTTTCTCTTCTTTTTTTATTGTAAGTGGTTTGAGGTAGGCCAAACATATGTAAAACTGATTTTACCGGAACGTCAATTCGTTTACTAATTACTTCTATTGCCGAATAAGGAACTCCTTTTCGTATGATACCCACTCTTTCAAATGTAGTCTGCCAGGTATATTCAATCCCATCCGACTCGAATCGCCATTTAGGCATTGATGATACAACAACTCGTGCGCGTCTTATGCTCTTTTGCGAATCAAAAATGGCAGGTTCATTCATTTCCTTTTTCATAGATATAGCATTTATGCTGTAAATGTACAACATAATTGCTACATTAATTTTTTGAAATGAAAATAAATAATGTACGGTTTTTGCAAAAAAAAACCTCTTGAGATCCTTCGGCAAGCTAGCTTTGAATAAGCGAGATTAAAAATGTAAGAGGATTAATCTACTTCCACCCGAAAGAATAATTTGGCATTAAGTGCGTCAAATACTTTAAGAATAGTATCAAATCTCGCCTGCCTTAAACTATTCTCAATTTTTGAAATTTGCGCTTTTTTAACACCTATCAAATCACCTAATTGCTCTTGAGTTAAATTACGATCTTTTCTAATTTGTTTAATTTGAGATCCTAAAATGTCTAATCGCAGCTCTTTTTCAAAAGCGTCACGTTTCATGGAGCCTAATGGCCCAATGTATTTATCCGTTAATTCTTCTAAGCTTTTAGTTTTCATTTTGTACGTATTTTAACCTGAGGTTCATTGCATATTTTAATTCTGAAAGTGGTAATTTTGCCGTTTTCTTAATAAAACCGTGCGTAACAACAACTAAGGCATTTAACTTAATTGCCTTTTCCCAAAAAGATAGCATCCGAATTTGTTGATCATCATAATGGGTCCTAAATTCCCAAATTTCATTATCAACCTTTTTAAATAACTCAGGATCTAACAAAGCACGCGCCTTCCAAATGTTATATAATACTTTATCTCTCGTTTTATCAGATAATTGATCTAAAAATGAAATGGCTTCCGGTAATAATCGAACATTAAATCGATAATTTATTTTCGACATACAAATTTATTAGTTTCCTTTAAAGGAAACTAATATTTCCACTGAAACTTTAGCAAGCTAAGATTGATTAAGCGGGATTAAAAATACAAAGTGCAGATTATCAATTACTTGATATCTACAACAAGGGAGTGACAGCTCCACTCCGTTTCGCTGTCAGCCCGCAGGGCATCTGGTACAAAGCCTACGGCATTCGCTGTGCGAATCCTGTTCTTTTTTCATATGGGGCCGATTAATTACTCGAGCGCATACTCGGCCCCATATGAAAAAAGCCCCCCAGCTAACGCTGGAAGGCTTTGTAGAGGGGAAGGGATTCGAACCCTCGGTAAGCTTGAGACCTACACACGCTTTCCAAGCGTGCTCCTTAAACCACTCGGACACCCCTCTGAATGGGATGGCGAAGTTAGTAATTTATTTCGACGAATCGAAAAAGGAATCAATATCCTTCTTGAATTGAACTAAAGAAGGTTTATGAATATAGTACATGTGACCAGATTCGTAGTACTTGATATCTACGCGGGCGCGTTGTTCTGGACGTAAGAACATATGCTCGATATCGTAAACCGCCGTGAAATACGGTGTAGCGAAATCGTAGTAACCACAGCCTAGGTAAACTTTTAAGTTCGGGTTTTTGGCCATAGCATCACGAAGACTCTCTGCCACGTTTAAGTATTTGTTCTGCACGTTCTTATAAGACCAAGGGTAAACTTCGCCGAAGACGTTGTATCCTTTCTCCTCCGTGAACTTCAATTCTCTTGATAAATAGTCGTTGATAGTGGCCGTAAAAGGTCCGTCGATGTTCGCAAAAGATGGATCGAAATCAACATATTCGCCGGCGTCATCTAGGTTACGACCCGTGAAACGAGCGTCTAAACGACCTACTGAAAGACCATCAGAGCGGCGTAATGCTTTGTAAAAGCGGTTCTCTTCTACACGTAGGTTGGCTTGAAGGCAAAGCTCTTTGGAAAGACCCGTATAGTAAGCCATTTTTTCAGCGATGGCTGATTTTTCTGCCTCAGACATCCAACCGCCTTTGATTAAAGCAGTTGCATAAGGACCTATCGCCCATTGCTCTGATTCTTTTAATACATCCGCAATAGGTCTAGCAAGCAAAGCTGGTGCTAATTTTTTGTGGTACCAAGCGGCTGCAGTATATGAAGGAATGTACAAGGCGCGAGGTAAATCGTTTCCGACATTGTAGTCATTTGTCCCGAAATTCAAGACAGCA
>JBIILT010000290.1:0-4761 GCA_044338355.1 Aquirufa sp. | reverse complement strand
AGGCGATGATGGCACGGTACTATATCCGCGACAAGCGTTTTGACGATGCACTTAGAGTACTGAAAGAAAGCGAAAACGATAATCCTTTCTTGCATTATAACGACTTCTTGCGGACCTCCATTTATGCCTCTTTGAATAAAATGGACTCCGCTCACTTCTATGCGAAACGGGCATTCAATGCTTGGCCGCGTGCATCCAGTTATTATAAGAATATCATTTTTACTTCGGCAAAATTGAAGGATACAAACGAGATTAAGCGGGCACTCCAGGTTTCTTTAGATGCAAAAAATGACATCGCAATTACCTGGAATCAATACCTATTAGGGATGTTCGAGGTGAAAAGGGGTACCGATAAAGCGCTGTTAGAAACGCTGAATCAGACCTTGAAAAAGTTTCCAGCTGACACGGCTATCTTGAATCCTACGCGCGTTATGTTGATGGGAGGAAATAGTTCTTTACAGAGTTTAACGGCAAAAGGGAATGCTCTTTTCGTTCAAGGGAAATATACTCAAGCGGCTCAGGCCTACATAGAAATGTCTAAACTCGATACGGGAAATTTCACTCACTTAGAGAATGCGGGAATCTGCTTTTATGCTGGGAAACGTTTCGCAGAAAGTTTGATCTATTTTGCCAAATCCGAACAACACCCCGGAAATAACACCGGTAAATCTGCGTACTTTGGAGGTATGTCTCAATTATCTTTGGGTAAAAAAACAGAGGCTTGTGCTAGTTTTTCACGTGCCGCAGCGAAATCATATCCAGATGCCGCCGCAGCCATTGCACAAAATTGTAAATAAAAAAAGATGAAGAAATTACTACTAGGTTTTCTATTAATAAGCGGCCCCTTATTTGGCCAAGAGAGCGAAAAGTCATTCGGCATGTTAGGCGGTGTGACCGACTTGTGGACCGTTGATCGTTCCACGAATAGAAACGAATTCAGGTCGCTTACGAACTTGGGTTTTCAATATTCCTTGCGCAAATCAACTAAATGGGATTTAGCCTTCACTGGCTTAACCGGGTTTAAAGGGGGGGATAAATGGGACAGTAAATTTTTAACTGGTTCTGCCGCTTTGCGCTCCTTTGTATTAAACGCAAACAAAAAGCACAAAGTCAATCCCTTTTACCAAGTAGGAGCGGAAGGTATGATTCGCAAAGACGTGGGTTTCCAGGGATATGCTTATGAATTACATGCCTTGGGAGGTATCGGTATTGATGTACCAGTTTATCAAAACTTCTCCCTATTAGCTCAAACTAATTTGTCGATTCCTATGGTTCAGATCAATGAATCGGAATTCAATATTGCTAAAACAAGGGGTCTGAATACGACCGTTTCTGTAGGCGTGGTCTACCACTTTAACTACCTAGGACCTAAAAAGAAAGCGGCGAAAGAAGCAGCGATCGCCAAGCGCAAAGCTTTTGTTCGTGATTCCGTAAACACTGTTCGAGAAAAGGTGCAAGCGGAAGAAAATATACGTTTGGCTAAAATCGCAGCAGAGAAGAAAATCCAAGACGATCTGAAAGCGAAAGAGGAGGCAATATTAAAAGCAAAAGCGGAAGCAGAGGCAGCTATTGCAAAAGCAAAGGCAGAGGCTGAAGCGGAAATCTTAAAGTTGAAAGCAGAGGCGCAAGCATTAGCTCAGAAGAATGAAGAGGAAAAAGCAGCGGCAGCTCCTGTAGTAAAGGCGAGAAAGAAGTTGCCTTTAGCAGAACAAATTAAAAAGGAGAAAGAGGCTATTCCAATGGAAGCTGCTCCTATCCTAAAAGAGAATACGGCTACTGCACCAGCGGAGAAACCGCAGGCTCAGGCTTCTGCACCTGCAGATAAACCTTTAGTAAAAGAAGTTACCGCTCCTAAGGAGAAAGAGAAAAAACCTGTCGTTATTTCTGACGACGCTTTCTCTGAAACCATCATACTTTACATCAGTAATAGTGGCCAATTGATGCCTGAGACGAAGGGGAAATTAAATCGCATTATTTCAAATATGAAGGCGAGACCTGAAGTTAAAATTAAGGTCGAAGGTCATTCGGATAATGAAGGAACGTTCCGCAATAACTTGAAAGTTTCCCGCATTCGTGCGATGAAAGTTTTGCGTTATTTATACCGTTATGGAATACCTGAAAGAAGAATTATTGCGATTGCACATGGCGAAACTAGACCTGCCGCAACCAATAAAACACCGGAAGGAAGAAAGCTAAATCGAAGAGTAGAAATCAGTATAGTAAAATAGAGAAAAAGGGAGCCGCGAAAAAGGCTCCCTTTTTTATGAAGTTGTTCTATATTTTAATTTCCGAACAACATCCTAAAATGGTTTTGGACTAATCTATCTAATTTCGATAATCATAGCGAGAGCTCTAATGAGGCTCTTTTACGAAAAAAGAAATTATGAGAAAATTAGTGTTAGGCTTTTTATTGATAGCTACGTCCGTACTAGGTCAAGAAATGGATAAATCGATCGCCATCCTTGCAGGACCTACGAACATGTGGACGAAAAATCGATTGACGACGAAAGACGAATACAATTCATTTAACCACTTAGGGCTTCAGTTTACCCGCCAAAAATCAGCTAATCTGGCCATCACGGTAACCACATTGGCCTCCTTTCAAGGGGATTATTTAGAACCTGGGATTTGGAACAATAAGCATATTACTTTAGGCGGGAATCTTCGCTATTTTATTTTACCTAAAACGACATCTTCGACTTGGAATCCTTTTGTGCACGTTGGGGCGGATGCTTCTGCACGCCGTGATGTAGGATTCCCAGGTAATGCGTATGAATTAAATGCGGCTGGAGGTCTAGGAATAGACGTTCGTTTAAGTTCAAAGTTCTCTTTAATCGCTCAAACTAATTTAGCCGTTCCTATGGCGCAGTCCACAGAGGCGGGCTTTAAAATAGGATCCGTTCGAGGGACAAATAACAGCACCTCTTTTGGTATTGTATATCACTTAGGGGATAAGGCAGGGAAGAAAAAAGAAGAGGAGAAGGCCAAAGCGCTGGAAGAAGATGCTCGATTAAAAGCAGCCGCTAAAGCGAAGGAAGAAGCTATGGCAAAAACAGCTGCAGAGGTGAAAGCAGCGGCAGAAGCGGCTGAAAAGGCAGCAGCTCAGGCGGCGGCTCAGGTGGCAGCGGATGCAGCAGCGGCAAAACTAAAAGAGGAAAAAGCGGCTGCTGAGACAGCTGTAGTCGCAGCGAACGAATTAGCTCAGGCAAAGCAAAAAGCAGAACAGTATACAATTAACTCTCAAACCATCATTCTCTATTTAACTAATAAGTGGGAATTAGTAGCGGAGTCCATTAAAAAGCTGCAGCCGATGCTTACTATTTTAACGGAACATCCCGAGCTGAAGATTCAAATCGATGGACATTCAGATAATTTCGGTTCAGTAGAAAACAATCAATTGGTTTCAAAATACCGCGCAGAAGGGGTCATGGATTACTTTAAAAAGCAAGGGATAAAATCGAATCGATTAAAGGTTAAAGCCTTTGGTGAAAATAAGCCAACCGCCTCTAATCAAACCAAAGCTGGGATGGCATTAAATCGACGTGTGGAAATAAGAGTAATTAAATAATTTCTTTCTAAATTTAGAATCTATCTGATAGCTTATTTAGAAAGAATACTATGATTGAATCTTATTTTGCGACCATCCCTAGCCTGCATCGTGCGCTGATATTAGCTGGTGGAATTACCCTTTTTTGGATAATTGAAACGGGGATCCCTTTACTTAATTTTCGGGAAAATAAGTGGCAGCACGCGAAGCTTAACCTATTTTTAACCTTCACGACTATCGCGATTAACTTCCCATTTGCGGTCCTTTTAGTGGCGGCTAGCGACTGGACGGCGAAGGCTCATTTCGGAATTTTACACTGGGTTGAATTACCTAGTTGGGCCTTTTTAATCGTGGGCTTATCGCTGATGGATCTGGTAGGGGCCTATTTAGTCCATTGGATTGAGCACAAGGTAAAGGTACTTTGGAAATTCCACATGGTACATCATGCAGACACGCAGGTGGACACGACCACGGCGAATCGCCACCATCCAGGCGAGAGTATTATCCGCGCAGTCTTCGCGATTTTAGCGATTTTAGTATGTGGCGCTCCTATGTGGATTGTGTTTTTGTACCAAAGCCTTAGCGTCGTTCTTTCCCAGTTCAATCACGCGAACATCCGTTTGCCACTATGGCTAGACACCGCTTTATCTTACGTCATCATCTCACCTAATATGCACAAAGTTCATCACCATTTTGAGCGCCCGCAGACGGACTCGAATTATGGAAATATCTTTGCTTTTTGGGATCGCCTTTTTGGCACTTTTGATGCTACTCCGATGGAGAAAATCAAATATGGCTTAGACGTTTTAGAAAACGATAAAGACCAGTCATTTGCTTACCAACTGAACCTTCCATTTAACCGGAATATCAAAACAGACGAATGAAAAAATTAATACTATTATTCTTGCTGCCACTTTCGTTAGTGGCCCAAGTGCTATCTCCCGTGGTACAACCTACGGCAGATTTTGATATGAAAAAATTAGAAGGCATAGATGCCTTATTGAAGTCTTATGTGGAGAAAAACCACCTAGTGGGGGCAGTTACCTTGATCGTGAAAAACAATCAGTTAGTTCATTATAAGGGCCACGGCTATGCGGATTTAGCGACCAAAAAACCGATGAAGTCTGATGCCATTTTTCGGATCATGTCGCAGACAAAAGCCCTTACAAGCCTTGGTATCTTGCAACTATTCGAGCAAGGCAAGTTGCGCCTAG
>JBIILT010000137.1:0-4781 GCA_044338355.1 Aquirufa sp. | reverse complement strand
GCCACATAAATAGAAGGTGTTAAAAGAACGATCCCTAAGAGTAAATACACCACCGGCATCGCCGTAAAACTTCGTGCCGATTTATCCAATGGAATCAGCACCAAAGCTGCTGCAAGCGATAACATTGACTGCATCGCCGTCCGCTCTGCTGGAAAGTTTAATAGCGCATCCACGCCGTAGCAACTCACCGCTAAAAAAGCGATGATCACCATTAAGGGATTTCCGCGTTTTGTGCGTAAAAATTGAAAAGTATAATAGAGTAATAATAAAAACATCCCCGCGAAACTTAGTCCACCTAGTAGACCTAAGTCCGCAAACATTTCAATGAAATCATTGTGCGCATGGTAAGGGACAAACAACTCGTTCGCCCTGTCGCGCTCATAGGGAATAGAAGCTAATTTCCAGTTGCCGTAGCCCGCGCCTAGAATGGGGTTTTTCAGCGAATAATCAATTGCGGTTCCCCACAAATGAATTCTAGAGTTCTGTTCGCTTGCAACATTTATGTCTCCTAAACGCTTAGTCACCGTTCCGTATCCCCCTGCATTCTCCTGCCCAGCTACCGCTAATTGCAAGCGTGTGTTTGCGGCAAAAATCGCCAGAACCGCTGGGAGTAAGAAGAATAAAAGCGCAGGTTTCAGTAGTGTTCTGTTTTGCCAAATAAGCCCTACAAAAAACAGCACCGTTATCAACGCAAAGCCTACATAAGTCGAACGCGTATTCATTAAAAAGAGCGAGAATACCCCTAGAAAAAGGGTAATTATGCCGGCGATTCTGCCTAGCCATTTGGCAGACATAATCACATACATCGCAAAAGGAATCATGATGAGCAAACTAGCCGCCGTCACGTTCTTGTTTCCGTGGTATTTATTCAACCCTAAAATAGCTGCATCTAACTCCATCGTGCGCAGATTTGCGGAGAAAGTTTTCAACACATAAATGGAATCGAAAAATAAATACGCCGTAATACCATACGCAATCCCCGTAAATAGAACCGAACGATCTTGCTGGTAATACAGGATGGACAAGTTAATGAAAACAAAATAAGTCGTGATTAATCTAGCCAACGTCACCAGCGTTTCCGTCGGATTTATCGCATAAAAATAGGAGCCGATCGCCCAAAAAAGCAGCAACGAAAACAACAGCGTAAACTTGTAGGAATATACCTGACTGATTGCCTCCGCGTATTCCTTGTGCCGAATTGAGATATAGCCGACTAAAACTAAGCTCAAGCTACTCGCATACAACCACTGTGCGCCCATCACGTCTGATCCTCCCATGTCTGGGATGAAGTAGACAGCGAGGTAAAGCATACTGGCTAAGATGGCGATGAGGGTGGAGAGGGATGTCTTCATAAGGCAAATTTAGCAAATATTATAATAGCCGTTCGATCGTAATTAAATTATTCAACCAACTGGGGCCGATAATAACCGAGATTCTCCAGCCAATTTGTGCTGCGGGATCCATGATTGTCCAAGTATCTGTTTGCCCTCCTACAGTAAAATGTAATCCTGAATTAAGGTAGGCTGGGGTTGTTGAAATGGTTAATTTACCTGTGTCAGAAATGGTAGTGGCACCTACTCCGCCAGCCGCATATATATCACTTCCAAAAACAATATATGTCCCAGAAACCGTTGCCACTTGTAAACTTCGATTTCCATCGGGAGCAACTCGCACCCTAAGGTTTCCTAAAGTGACGTAATTACCTGCGTTGACAAATGCGGATGCTTTCTGCACCACATTACCTGAAGCGTCCCCCAAGGTAATTTTTCCAGGAATTTCAATGTCCCCTGGACTTGTAATCGTCATGGCTCTCGTAGAACCGCTTGTTATCGTATTATTCGCAGTACCATCAGACAAATAAAAATCAATGGCATTACTTGTAGGCCCTGAATTATGTCTGGTGTGAATAATTTGGGCAAATTGACTAGTTCCACCCGAACTACCTGACCAGCCCATTCGAATTTGTGGGTTATCAGCAAACGTAGTTGCAGCATCGCCATTTCTTAAAATTAAAGATGATGTGCCAATACTTGAATTTGATAAACTTAATCTACTTGCATTAACGGCTCCATTCACATCTAACAAAGTACTTGGAGTACTCGTTCCTATGCCTACATTACCACTATTATCAATTCGAATTCCTTCATTGCCCCAATCATTCGAAAGAAAGTTGCCATTCAATATGATATTTACATTAGCCGTATGGTTCCCTAAATTATCACTATCCAATCTGATCCATTGGGCGCTGGATGTATTCCAATAATAATAACCAGGTACCACTTGGTTTGACCCAGAACCGGCCGTGACAGTATTAAAAACCAGTAAGCCATTAGCAGGACTGGTCACAGGACTAGCAACGTTTATTGCCGTTAAGGCTACACGCGGAGGTAAGAAACCTTTATCCGAAGCTGAAACCTCTAGTTTAGCTGAGGCATGGGGCATGGTGGTGCCGATGCCCGTTTGGGCCAGCGCAGTCCATGAAACCAATAAAAAAAGAAACATGTATCTCATTAAATAATTTTTTCGATTGAAATCATATTATTTAAAAAGCCTGGACCCACCATTAAAGTAATTCGATAGAAGCGGCTATTTGTTGTGTCACGCACATAATACACTGCCAAATCTCCATCTGTTGCAAATCCCCAAGTTGTACCTATGTGAGCAAAGGTACCAGTAACAGTTTGAGTAATATTTGAAAAGTAGGTAAATGCATTATTCCCATTTGATTTGTATGCCGTGTAGGCAGAAACTTCAGCGGTAAAACTCGTACCGGTTGTTTTTATTTGCAAACTTCTTGATAATCCGCTTGGCGCCAATTGTACTTGAATATCTCCAAAACTCACAGGAATTGCATCGTTTACAAATTTGGCAAACTTATCAGACTGAATCGGTTGATTCCCCGAAATAACCTCAATATTAAACCAAGGGTAAGAACCTGTAACTGTGAAATCGATGTTCCCACCCAATTGATTCGTATTAAAGGTCTGTATAATACGATAAGATACGATTGTTTGAACGGAGGTTGTGATGACAGCATCAGATAATCCTCCTGTAGCGCCGTACCCTGCAGTACTTGCCCCTGAATAAGCGGCAACACTACTACCTACATAGGCTCCGGTAGTTTCATTATACCAACCAAATTGTGGACGCGCATCCGAATTAGAAGTTTGAAACGAAGGGACTTGCGCTTGCAAACGATAAGTCTTTCCTGCGGCTAAGGTAATTTGACCTGTGCTCGTATTTAGAGAAATATCTTGCCCCGCCGATTGGTCTACTTGGGTAAAGGCTACTAAACCATTCGTTGATAAACCCGTTGTTTGTGCGGCAGTTCGAGAACCTCGGGCATAAGACGCGCTGACACCAGATCCTGTAGCGGTAGCAATCGTGGCCCAGCTACTTCCATTCCAATAGTAATATCCTGCTACTAAACCCACATTGTTCCCCGTATTGTAAACTAGTAATCCAGTCGCCGGATTAGGGATAGTCGTATTATCAGTTAATGATGTTAACGTAATTCTTGGAGGCAAAAATCCTTTATTTGTGGAACTAATATCTAACTTCGCTGAGGCTTCGGGCGTGGTGGTTCCTATGCCGGTTTGAGCATATAATCGAGTGGAAAATAAGAAGAAAAATAAAAACTTTTTCATGTTGTAATTTTAACGAACCCAGTACCAAATAATACCTGGATTAGGACTTGAAGCCGTTCCGCCTGATGCATCAGAAAGCCAAGGCGATGGTGAATAATATTGGTTGTTTGCAACCATCGTCCCCCACCAGTTTCCAGAGCCCGTTGACAACGTTAAATAACCGGTACCAGAACCTGTAGTACTAGTATACCACGGCATTCGTTGGGAAATGCCATTATTTGCTGAATTATAATTCCAATTGTCAAATTTAGTAGTAACTGTAACATCAGTTTGCGAATTATCCGTTTTAACAAAACTATACGCGCCATTTGCCGTCCAAATACCTCCATATCTACCTCGGCTACCCGCGTCAATCATATATTCAAATCCACTTGCACTACGTTTAATATAATCAGCCCACCCTATAATCGAATAACTAGCTGTAGAAGTACTATTTACTTCTGAAGTGGAGGTAAAAGGAATCTCTCTATTATATGCAATTGTATTTGCATAGGTCCAAACCGAATTAGAAGAGTTCTTTAAAATCATAGTCCATCCGCCGCCGCTAGTGGTCATATCTGCATAAATCTTCACCGGGTTGCCACTATTAAAATTAGGATTTTTTATCCAATAAAATCCATCCGTTGAACTCGGATAATCTTGCTTAATTTGGTAAGCGCTCGTTGAGGCTGTCGTGGGACTTAAGCCATCTTTTTCAGCATAGAAACGCGTACTTGTTGCATTAAAATTATTGGTGATTTCTTGTGCGGTTAGTTCCCTATTATATATTTTAAAACTTGCGAGGTTCATATTTACCAACCAACTAAGTCCATATAACCAGCTAGAAATTCTTCCTGCACCACTATTAAACACAGCATTCGCATTATTAAAAGATGCCAAAATTTGTTCTAATGCTTGTCTATCCCCATTGACATATATTTTATTATTCGTTTTACTTCCAGAATACATTACAAAGACAAGGTGCTTCCATGCCCCTTGAATACCCAAATAATCCACCTTGCTACTCGGAATTCCATATTGGTCACTATTTGCTGTATTGAAACCTATACTTCCTGATTTTATAAAAGCATCATATAAGTTAAATCCAAAATACATCGCATCCCCCAGCGTATTCGTTTTAACCCACATCTCCAC
>JBIILT010000136.1:0-4822 GCA_044338355.1 Aquirufa sp. | reverse complement strand
ATGAAGATTTCGATCTGTTAAAATCCGTATCTACCGCTGTTAGAGAGATGGCTGAGGGGGAATTATTGCAAATTGAAAAAGCAAGGAAACTCGATATAACGGAAGACGTCTATTTTGATATTATCACGAAGAAAACTGCCACCCTGATCGCAGCTTGCTGCGCAGTTGGATTTCAATCCGCTGGCGCGGAAAAAGAACTAGTTGAGAAGGCGCGTTTATTCGGAGAGAAAGTGGGCATTGCCTTTCAAATCAAAGACGATTTGTTTGACTATGGGGACGCCGAAATAGGGAAACCATTGGGGATTGACATCAAAGAAAAAAAGATGACCTTGCCACTGATTTACGCCCTTCAAAATACCGACAACTCTACTAAGAAGCACATCATACAAATAATCAAAAAAGAATCAGAGGATTCCAATAAAGTACGCGAGGTTATTGACTTTGTCAAATCAACAGGAGGCCTTTCATACGCTAACAAAAAGATGAATGAAGTCGCTGAAGAAGCGAGAGCTATCCTAGCCACCTTCCCTGCTTCCGAGTATAGAAACTCGCTGGGAGATCTGATTAGCTACACCATTGAACGTAATAAATAAATAATCAAACGTACTAATTCAGCCATAAAAAAAGGGAACCCATAACAGGTTCCCTTTTCTATTTGATATGGACAAATTAACGTGGGCCTCCGCCGCCGAAGCCGCCGCCGCCGCCGCCGCCACCCATGCGCATGCCAGGCATACCCTGTGGAGCTACTGGGGCTGAATCACCATCCCCCTTCGTATCATCATTATTAACCGATTTCTTCTTCTTGGTAGGACCGAATGACATCTTACCGATTCGGTAAGAGAAATTGATTTTAAAGTTCATATTTCTCAACGTATTCTCACTTATAGAATTGATGATAGGAGTTTGAGTTTCGCTACGAATAACAAAACCTTCCGGAGTAAAGAAATTCTCCGCACCAAATCCAACACTTCCTTTCTTATTCTTAAAGTCCTTTTTAAAGCTTAAGCTGTAAATTCCAAAACCTCCTTGAGACCCTTGCAATTGAACTTGATTCACACGATAGAACGAGAAGATTTGTGCTCCCCATCCATTTCCCATATTGTAATTACCAGAGATACGGAAGTTAGACTGAAGACCCTGGTTCTTCGCATTTAACAAGGGGTCAGGTACATTATTAGCTAATACAAGATAGGAAAGATCTCCCCCACCACCGATCATTAACTTATTGGATAAATTCACATTTAAGTTAATATTCATACCGTAGGCATCTTCATTACCAATATTTTGAGAGGTTGTTTTTACTGTATCCCCAAATACCTCTCTGATTTGATTAATCGCACCCGTCGTATTTCTCACGAAGAATGAGGTGGAAATATAGGTTTGCTTAATGAATTTACTGTAAGACACCTCGTAGTTGTTCGTGAATTCAGGAGCTAGGGTAGGATTACCTGTCGAAATATTCAATGGATTAGTTGCGTTTACGTTCGGATTCAAGTTCTGAATACCTGGACGCTGAAGACGGCGATTATAGCTAAATCTCCAAGTCCCAGATTTGAAGGTCTTCGACATATTAAAGCTAGGCACTAATACACCGTAGGCCGGAATTACCGTGTTTTGACCTTCTTTTTTCAAGAAACTGGCTGAAATATCCGTGTATTCATAACGAAGACCCGTTTTGATGCTCCACTTGTTTTTCGTAGTCAACGTATAGGAACCATATGAACTGTAAATATATTGGTTATAATCAAAGACGTTAGAAGGCAAAATCGCTGAATTAACTTGTGAGTAAATTCCACTTGATCCAGCTAAAAACGATTTATAATCCGAGGTTACATTACGGATGATCGCTTTAGTACCAAACTCTAACATTTGATTTTTAGAAATGGGAGTTTGGTAATCTAGCTGGAAGGTTGCCTCCTCATTATAAGATGTATTCTCGTTTTTGATCGAACTCATAATCTCCGACATAGTAGATTTAGGATTCATAATCAAGTTATAGAAATCGTTAGCCCGATTATTTCTACTGTACATAGATAAAATGGAGAACTCTTTTTGAGGTTTGGAGAACGTATGTGTATAATCCACATTGATATCAACGTTAGCCGAGTTGTCCAAGGAATTCGTATTGCGAAGTGATGAGATAGACCCATTTCTAATTTGCTTCAAACCATCTTGCCAGTTATTTCCGTTACGTAAGCCAAAACGTGAGCTAGCGGTAATTGAATTGAATTTATTGATGTCCCAATCAAAACCTAATTGGTAGTTTCCAAATATTCCTTCTCGGCGCGTCTCCGCTGTCTGAATGTTAGTCGTCTGTAAACCATTATTGGTGGTAATTTGAGTACTTTCGAATTTACCATTCACATTGTATTCCGAACGGCCAAAACCACCCAATGACATACCCCAGTTTTTATTTCTAAAGTTTCCATTCAAGGATAAATTGGAACCACGGACACCTGCAGAGGAATCAAATGACAAGGTTAAACCTTGTAAAGTATTCTTTTTGGTAACGATATTAATAATACCTGCACTACCCTCCGCATCATATCTAGCTGAAGGCGAAGTAATTACCTCCACCGTTTTAATCATATCAGCTGGAATTTGTCTCAAGGCATCCGCAATACTAGCAGCCATAATCGTAGATGGCTTGTTATTAATTAGCACCTTCACACTAGTAGAACCGCGCAAAGAAGGGTTACCATCTAAGTCGACAGAAAGCATAGGAACTTTTTTCAATACATCCGTTGCATCTCCACCCCGATTAGAAGCATCTTTTTCTGCATTATATACCGTGCGATCCACGCGCTCTTCGATTAGTGCGCGCTGACCTTCTACCGTAACCTCCGAAAGCATTTTTGAACTTTGTGCTAATTTGATCACACCTAAATCTTGGTCATCATTCTTTTCAGTCACATTCACGAAAAGTGTTTTGCTATCATATCCGATGAAAGATACCACAATTTTATACGATCCTACTGCCACTTTATTTAGCGTAAATTTACCTACGCCGTCAGCCACGGTACCATCGACTGGTTTATTTGTCTTTGTATTGATTAAGGCCAAAGTTGCGAATTCAACTGGCTTGGAATCTGTCGAATCTAAAAGGAATCCGATGATTTTTGCACTTCCCTTAGTCCCTGATTGCGCAGTACCGGGAATCACTGTTTCTTTTTTAGGCGCTGCACCGAAACCACCAAATCCACCAGGAATTTGTGAAATAGCGGAGAATGATAAGCTCATCAGTGCGAATAACGTGATAATTTGTTTCATTATGTGTTGTTTAAAATCGTATTTAACGAATGCAAAATTTGTACATTCTATTTAAAGGCCTTCTTTTTTGCGACCAAAATGGGTAATTTGTAGTCCAATATCATGATCAAACTTCAAACGCCTCGTCTTACTTTAATCCCATTGGACCACCCAGCTTTGTTAATCTGGAAGCAATTAGGGCGCAAAGGTCTAGAAAAAATGCTAGAACTTCAACCTAACACTTGGAAAATGGAATTGTTTTATGAACAAGAAACCCGCCAGGCTTTAAGCGATTATTGGATTCCTCAGACAGCAAAATTTCCGTTGGATTATTACTGGTACACAAATTGGGAAATAATCCTAAACACTTCGTCCTGCTCTGTGGGGGGCATCGGTTTTGCGGGGTTACCTGACAACGAAGGAGCCACCGAGATTGGCTATGCGCTAGACCAGAAATTCAGAGGTCAAGGAATTGCCACAGAAGCAGTGCAAGCATTATGCGAATGGGCCTTCCAAGATCCTGGCTTACAGGTTATACGGTCAGAAACACCGGTAGATAATGAAGGGTCGCAACGGGTTTTGGAAAAAAATCAATTCCAAAAAACCGGTGAGAAAAATCTTCCACTCGAACTCCCCATGCAAGTTTTCACCTGGGAACGCCTTCGTTACTGATCTTTTTCAGTAATTTTACTGAATTGCCAATTTTAGACAGCTAAAAGCATGCATAATTTTACTTCCGTTAAAGACGCTTATAATATTCAAAACTTAGTTAATGAAGCTTTGTTAATGAAGAAGACTCCTTTTGCTGACAAGCATATTGGAAAAAACCGAACACTCGGTTTATTATTCTTCAATTCGAGCCTAAGAACGCGTTTATCTACCCAAAAAGCAGCTCAAAACCTCGGAATGGAGGTAATGATCATGAATGTGGGGACGGATTCATGGCAACTAGAAATGAATGAAGGCGTCATCATGAATGGCGACAAGGCAGAACATATATCGGAAGCTGCGGCTGTGGTAGGCTCCTATTGTGACATCGTAGGTGTGCGTAGTTTCCCCGGTTTAGTAGACCGAGAGCTCGATTATAGCGAACAGGTACTCAATCAATTTTTGAAGTATACCGGACGTCCATTCCTCAGCTTGGAATCAGCAACGCGCCATCCTTTGCAATCCTTAACGGACTTAATTACGATTAACGAGTATAAAACGGTAGAGCGACCTAAGGTAGTTTTAACCTGGGCACCCCATGTGAAGGCCCTACCGCAATGCGTGCCTAATTCCTTCTCTGAATGGATGAATCATGCCGATGTGGATTTCACTATTGCGCACCCGAAAGGATATGAATTAGCACCAGAATTCGCTGGAAACGCGAAAATATGCTATGATCCGAAGGAGGCTTATGAAGGTGCAGACTTTATTTATGCCAAAAACTGGTCATCCTACCAAGACTACGGAAAGATCCTTTCCTCTGATCCTGCTTGGATGGTGGATGCGGCTAAAATGAGTTTAACGAATAATGCTAAATTCATGCACTGCCTTCCTGTCAGACGTAATTTAGTCGTAGCAGACG
>JBIILT010000135.1:0-4829 GCA_044338355.1 Aquirufa sp. | reverse complement strand
TTCTACATCAAGACACTGCCTTCTTTACTGGAATGGAACGTTTCGCTAGAGAATACAATTATCCAGTTATTTTTGCTGAGGCAGTTCGTACTAAAAGAGGAAAATATACTTTAACCTATGAATTAATTGCCAATGTACCTTTTGAAGAGTTACCTCGTGGGGAAATAATTGAACGATTTGCACGAAGATTAGAGAAATCAATAAATGATTATCCAGAACAGTATTTATGGTCACATAGACGCTGGAAGCATACAAAGCCAGATAAATTAAACATTAAATGGTCTTAATTAAAGTCAGTGCAATCACCTGCACCCTCGCGGACAATATCAAATGAATCCTCTACTATTTCCACCACACTAGAGGGCACATAACCTGAAAAACCTCCGTCAAGAACTAAATCAAACGCATGTCCCCATCGATCCATAATTAAGCTGGGATCAGTATATTCTTCCACTTCTAAATCGTCGTGAGGCAAAGAGGTCGTCAGTATTGGTGATCCTAACAATTCAACAATAGACAGAATAGGGTCATAATCAGGAATACGTATTCCTACTGTCTTCTTTCCTTGCACTAAAATGGAAGGTACTTTAGAACTTGCTGGTAACACAAAGGTAAAAGCGCCAGGAAGGTACCTTTTTAAGGTTTTAAAGGCAAAATCAGAGACTTTGGCATAATTCGAAATCGAACTTAAATCCGAACAAATAAAGGAGAATCGATTCTTAGAGGCCTGAATACCTTTAATTTCACAAATTCGATTTACGGCTTTCGTTGAATTGATGTGACACCCTAAAGCATACATCGTGTCCGTCTTGTAAATGATCACTGCATCTTTCTCCAAAGCCTTCACAATCAACTCCAAAGTCGCTTGACTGTTATTCTTATCATAAAGCCGGATGAGTTCTGCCATATTATTCGAAAAAATAATCTGTTTCAGCTTCTTCTTTTTCCTCTTTTACTTGATCAATACTAGCATTAATTTCGAAACCAACGAGTAAAATCAAAGCAATAAAATACAACCAAACCATCAAGGCAATCAGCGATCCAATAGAACCATACACCTTATTATAACTCGCAAAATTAACTAGGTAATACGAGAACAAATTCGTTACAAGAATGGTCAAAATAGAGGCTGTAATTGATCCAGCATTAAAAAACTTCCAACGTTTCGTGATAGCTGGAGCGTAATAATAGATAATCGAGATAGTCAAAAAGAAAATCGCGAAAATGAGGAAATACGTCAGAACATTTAGCATGTAGAAATTGAAATCATAATCAATTAGCCCCTTACCTTTCAAATAACCGATTACTAATTTCCCTACAATAAAGACAGAGAATGCCGTAATCAAGACGAAGGTCAACAGAAAATTCAATGAAACTGCAATCACACGCTCCTTCAAAATCCCTCGATTCTCTTTTGTTTTATACGTTAGATTAAACGAACGAATAAGAGCTTGAATACCACTAGTGGAAGCATAAAGCGCAAATAAAAATCCAAAAGATAAAACTCCTCCGGATTTTTTTCGAATCAAATCTAAAAGCAATTCGGTAAAATCTTTCTGCAGGTTTTTAGGGATGGATGACTTTAAAAAGTTCACCATTTTGATATCAAAATTATCTACCGGAATATAGGCTAACAAAGAGAATAGGAAGATAATTGTAGGAAAAACAGCCAAAGTAAAATTATAGGCAACTGCAGCAGCACGAACGTCTATATCAAAATGAAATATCTTTTGATACAGAATCGTCAGAATACGAGCTAGCACATAATGTTCCTCACAATCCTTCCAAAAAAATCTAATCTCCCGCAGAACCCTTCTAATCATCATTTCTATGTTTCAAAATAGCTGAAATCAACCATTCAGGTGCCTTTTCTATCTTTCTTGAGACTAAATCCATAAAGACTAAAGTCGTCTTTCCTTCGTGTAATAAGTCGTCACCTTGATTAAAAACTTTATACTCAAATTCGATACGAGCAGAAGGCATTTTGATTAAAGTACATTCAATTCGCAATAAATCATCATACAAGGCTGGCGCGTGGTATTTCGAATAATTTTCATACACCGGCAAACCGATACCTGCATCTTCTAATACCTTGTAACTTACGCCAATACTTCGCAAAGTCTCTACTCGAGCAATCTCATAGAAACGCGCATAATTACCATAATACACATAGCCCATTTGATCCGTATCCGCGTAACAAACTCGATAAAAGACGCTATGAGTCAGCATATTAGTGGATTTTGTTTTTATCTAATGCCTTCTGGTAATCCGATGCATTCTTCATATGCTCCTCATAAGTAACTGCAAAAGCATGGTTTTCTGAAAAATCAGCTTTAGCGCAGAAATAAATATAGCTGTGGTGCTCAAGATTCAGGACTTTATCTATCACATCGCTAGGAACAATTGAAATGGGCCCAGGAGGCAAACCTATGTTTTTATAGGTATTGTAGGGAGAATTAAGCGAGGTATATTTACTTGTAACCCGCTTAATCGTAAAATCTTTCCAAGCAAAAACGACCGTTGGGTCAGCTTGAAGTGGCATATTGGCCTGTAAGCGGTTCCAATAAACACCAGCAACACGTGCCTGCTCTTTAGGATTTTTGGATTCGCCATAAACAATGCTAGCAAGAATCGAAACCTGAACTGGAGTCAATCCTAATTTCTGAGCTTCTGCTTTTCTTTTATCTGTCCAAAACTTCACATAGGCTTTATTCATCTTCTCCAAAAACTCCGGAAAGGTCGTCGTCCAATTCACCTCATACGTATTCGGGACGAAAATAGCTGGACTCGTCTCTGCAGTAAATCCCCATTGCTTCATCAGTTCAGATGAATCCAAAACGGCATAAATGGCTGCTGAATCATAATCTGTCTGATAAGCTATGCGACCAGCAATATCCTCTTTTAATCGAAAGTTGTTAATAACCACTTTATATGCATCCTGCCGGCCATTTCTTAGTTTGCGAAGCAATTCCCAGTTGCCCATCTCGCTGTGGATAATATAACGTCCCGGACGTACTTTTTCCGGATAGTTTAACACCTTCGAAAGAAAACGAAAGCTGAGTTGATCTCGAACTAAATTGTGCTTTTTTAACGTATCTAAAACAGATTCATACGTTGAATTTACGGGAATAAATAACTCGAAAGATTGATTGGCCTCAACTCTAAAATTGGGTGTTTTGAATACTTGCCAAACATAGTAAGAAAACATGGCTGACACCAAGCTAAATAATAAAATGAAAATCTTGAGGCGTTTATTCGAAACCATATTAATCTAGTTTAAAATCTAAGTTAAAACGAGTGGCTAAGGATTTTAAATCCTCTACCACAGGAACCAATAATGGAATTCCATCCACGCGTCGAATCGCTTCTAATTCGCGTTCCGGATCACCTGGAATGAGGACTTGCTTGCCTTCTACGGCTTTAGCAGATCTAAAGCGACGAATCCATTTGTCCATATCTTTTGTGAAATCTTCTGCTGGTCTAAATGCATCTACGCGCATTGCCCCTAAAAAATGACCCGTTCCATTTCCCACCGTCTCTCCTGCCTGCATAAATCCAGCAGTTGCAAAAGGAGGCACCCAAGGTCCAAAATTAGCACCTGACAACACTCCTGATAAGATATCCACAATAGCCCCCAGTCCATACCCTTTATGAGAACCATGTTCTCTATCTCCACCTAATGGCAACAAGGCTCCTCCATTTTTAATCGCAAAAGCATCATTGCAAGGATCACCATTTGCATCCTGCACCCAGCCATCTGGCGTATCTAAACCCTTTCGTTGAAGTATCTCTAATTTACCATAAGCCACTGCAGTAGAAGCAAAATCAGCCACAAAAGCAGGTTCTTCATTCGCTGGAATAGCTACTGCAATGGGATTTGTTCCTAATAATTTTTCCTTTGAAAAAGTAGGGGTAACTAAAGGAGCGGCATGAGTCATTGCCCAACCAATCATTTGGGACGGTAGAGCTTTCATCGCATGATATCCAGCAATACCGAAGTGATTCGAATTTTGAACTGCCACCCAACCGGTACCAGCCAAAACCGCTTTTTCACAAGCAATTTCCATGGCCCTGGGAGCCACTATGAGTCCTAAACCACGATCTCCATCTAAGGTAGCCGTAGAAGGTGTTTCATGTAAAACTTTTACCTGTGGATTTGTGTTCAATCTTCCGTTATCATAGAGTCGAACATAACCTGCTAAACGAGCGACGCCATGAGAATCAATTCCTCTAGCGTCAGCAGATACTAAAACATCGGAAGCTAGTTGTGCATCTTCTTCATTACAACCAATGGCTGTAAAAACAGAAGCTACATATTTTTTTAATAAGTGATAATCTGCCTGCATAATATAAACTAAACCACAAAGATAATTAGAACTATTGGTAATAATATTGCCAAAATGCACCTAAATTTGAACCATTAATTCATCAACCCTATGAACATTTTAACATCAGCCTGGTTTTGGCTATTTCTCATTTTATTCCTTGTTATTATTCGTGACGTATTTATTCAAAAAAGTCACACTATCACACATAATTTTCCCATTGTAGGACATTTCAGGTATTGGCTTGAGCGCATTGGCCCTGAATTAAGACAATATATCGTAGCTAATAATCGAGAAGAATTACCTTTTAACCGTCAGGAGCGCTCTTGGATTTATGCCTCATCGAAGAACGAAAATAATTTGCAAGGCTTTGGCACTGATCAAGATTTTAGCGCTCCTGGTTATATATTTATTAAAAACGCCATGATGGGATTCAATCCATCAAAAGAGCATTTATACCACAAGAACCCGGGTGTTTTACCAGCAGCGAAAGTGATAGGCGCA
>JBIILT010000134.1:0-4875 GCA_044338355.1 Aquirufa sp. | reverse complement strand
TGAAGGGACTCGAACCCCCATGCCTCGCGGCGCCAGATCCTAAGTCTGGTATGTCTACCAATTCCACCACACCCGCGTAATTTGGAGTGCAAAGGTAGTCAGCAATTTTAAAATTTCAAAAGCTTTTAAATATAAATATTGGATTAACTTTGGGCAAAATAAACCTCTCATGAAATTCAGTCGCTGGTATATCGCACTCTTGGCTTTCCTCATCGGAGTTATTGCGACATTCATCTATTTAACTGAAACCTTTAAGTAGCTATGCAAGCACTCGATTGGATCGTTTTATTGGGTACGATTGGTGGAATTGTGGCCTATGGCAGCTGGAAAGGGAAGCAAACCAAGCATTCGTTGCAGGGATTTCTGTTAGCAGATCGTGAACTTCCTTGGTACCACATTTTACTTTCGGTGATGGCCACGCAGGCTTCTGCGATCACCTTTTTGTCGGTTCCGGGTCAGGCTTACCACGATGGAATGCGCTTTGTTCAATTCTATTTAGGTCTACCCATCGCGATGATTATCCTTTCGGTAACCTTCATTCCTCATTATTTTTCTTTAAAAGTATATACAGCTTACGAGTTTTTAGAAAATCGGTTTGATGCCAAAACCCGGTTGCTCACCTCCCTCCTCTTTCTAATTCCGCGTGCGCTGTCCACCGGCGTGACCATCGCAGCTCCCTCGATTATCCTTTCCACCCTGTTAGGATGGGATTTGACGTGGACGAATGCCATTACTGCGGCCATTGTAACTGCCTATTGTATGTTAGGTGGATCAAAAGCCATTTCCTATACCCAAATGTTGCAAATGGCCGTTGTTTTAGTCGGGATGGTTTTCGTTGGTTTTTATATCGTTTCACAGCTTCCAGACGAAATTGGGGTGAAAGAATCCTTGCAGATTGCTGGCAAGATGGGGAAAGTGAATCTGATTGATTGGAAATTTGATTTGAATAACCGCTACAATATTTGGTCTGGAATTATCGGTGGCTTCTTTTTGCAGTTATCGTATTTTGGTACGGATCAAAGTCAGGTAGGCCGCTACCTATCCGGCGTTTCTGCTGGAGAGATCAAGAAAGGATTGCTCATGAACGGTTTCCTCAAGATTCCGATGCAGTTCTTCATCTTGCTAGTCGGAATATTGGTTTTTACGTATTATCAATTTAATGCCCCTCCTACCTTCTTTAATAAGAATACGGAGGCAGTTTGGGCTACTGTGCCGGGTCATCAGGCCATCGATCAAGAGAAAGGTGCCATTTTCGAGGCAAAGAAATCAGCTATTTTACAGAAAGATTACGCGCGCTTGGATGATTTGAATAAGCAGGCGTCAGCCACACAGGAAAAAGCGGTAGGTCTTTTGAAATCTGTAAAACCTAACACCGAGGCCCAAGACACGAACTATATCTTCTTGCATTATATTATCAACCAATTACCTATGGGGATTGTAGGCTTTCTGATCGCGATGATTTTGTTATCGTCGATGGGTTCGATGGCCTCGGCTTTTGGGTCCTTAACTTCCACTTCGATGGTCGATATTTATGAACGATTTATCGCTCCAGACCGAGGGAATCAGCATTATTGGTGGATTTCAAAAATCATCACTTTGGGCTGGGGAGTACTTTGTTTAGTCGTCGCCCAATTTGCGGTCAACATGGGTAGCTTGATTGAAGTGGTGAACATTTTAGGATCCTGGTTTTATGGCACTATTTTAGGCGTCTTTTTATGTGCCTTTTATTTACCTAGGACGACGGGAACACAGGTTTTCACGGCGGCACTGATTGCAGAAGCTTTTGTGATTTATGCCTGGAAGATGGAATGGATGGCCTTTCTTTGGCTAAACGTTTTAGGCTGCTTGTTAGTGATGGCGATTGCGTTGATTTTAAGCCTTATTTCTGGTCCAAAACAGACATCGAAAACTTCACCGGAATAACAGGCTTTTCGTCAAAAGAACGTTCTTTCTTGATGGAGTCCACGACGGCCATCCCTTTAGTTACTTTACCAAAAACCACGTATTTGCGGTAAAAACGAGCTGCTTGTTCTGTATCAGTTACGATGAAAAATTCTGTAGGCGACGAGGATTGTAGGGGATTTCCTTCATCATATCGCGCCATAGCGATGGTTCCACGAACGGGCCGAAGCTCTTCCAAATATTCAGCTGGCACCAAGTAATTCAAGCGATCAAAATACTCCCCTCCTCCTTGGATACCAATCTCATACACATTCCGGTAGAAATAGCGATCTTCAAAATAACCCATCTTCACTAAGCGAATAAAGTTCACTGAATGCAAAGGCGTTCGATCATCTAATTCGAGTTCAAAGTCCCCTAAACGGGTTTCTACCTTTACCTTGCGCTCTGTATTTTGCGCTGCCTGAGCCTGCAATTCTTCCTTTACTTTGGCAGGATCAATCCGCCAATTAGGCTTGCAAGACGCGAACAAGAAGGAAATCAAAATCAGATAACGCATAAAAAAAGGGGGCCTTTCGAGCCCCCTAAATTAATTAAATTTCTAGATTAAGCCTGAGCTGCTTTCTTTCCAAAGAAATAAAGACCCGCAAAAGCCACGATTAAGATCGCTGGGAATAACAACATATTAGATAGTGTTGCCTGCCCTGCAGCTAAATCAGCCACGTCGCCTACCAAGCCTTGACCTACAGCCACTGCTTTGTTTTTATCAATCCAACCACCGATAATTGGCTGGAACATAGAAGACGAAAACATACCAATTCCACCCATAATAGATAGACCTAAAGCACCTGTTTTAGGCATTGCCTCAGCCACATAACCTAACATGTTTGGCCAGAAATAACAAATACCTAAGGCATATATAAAGGCAGCAAAATACAAGGTAGAACCTGACATCGTACTCATCATATATAAACCTGCCAATGCAAAAATGGCTGAACCTAATAACACACCTACTGTATTGATTTTAGCAATAATAGATCCCGCGAAATAACGACCAACCGCCATCAATCCTGTTACTAAGGCTAAAATCAACATCGGACTAGCACCCGCTTTCGCTAAAATAGGGCCTACCCATTGCTGTGGACCAAATTCTGAAATAGCTGTTAACGCCATACAAGCCGCCATAAATAAATACAATGGATTTAGCATCGCTTTAAAGCTATCCATAGTGGAACTTGCATCCGCCTTGGGCTTAGGGAAAGCTTGGCCTGAGAACAAGATAGCATAAATGACAGTCGGTAAAATAATGACCCAAACTTGTGTTTGCCAAGCCATTCCTGAATCTGTCATGAACTTTGAAATTAAAGAACCTACCACAATTCCACCTGGGAACCACATATGAAAACGATTTAGCTTACTGCTCATCTCGTTACCTGTGTAAGCATCAGCAATCATTGGATTACAAGCCGCTTCCGTGCAACCATTACCTAATCCAATTAAAAGAGTAGAGATTAACAAGGTATTGTAGTCCACTGCATAAATAGTCAATAAAATACCTGCAGCGTGCGCTACCAAGGCAATTTGCATGATCAATTTTGGTCCAACTGAAGTATAAAATACACCTCCTAAAATCATGGAAATAGGAAAGCCTAGAAACCACATTTGGTTGATATAACCTAGTTGCTCGTTAGTTAAAGATAATTCCGTTCCTAACTGAGGTAAAATACCTGCCCGAATACTAAAAGAAAAGGCCGTGGTGATGAGGGCAAAACAGGAAGCCAAAAATAAACGATTGGCATTAACAGTTTGATTCATAATTGTTTGAGGTTTAGATTAATTATATATTTTGGTTATTCTTTAAAAAATTAAATTCTACATTGGAAAAATCTTAACAAAAAAACAAAAAGTTTTTGGGATAATGGCATGTATAGGGATATATTTTTGATACTATTCTAAAAAAAGAGCGATTTAAAGGCTATAAAACCAAATTTTGCTCTATTTTTGTAAACTATCTAAATCTATCATCATATGATTCAAGGAGGTTCTGCTACACAGGCAAAATCACGCCAAAGTAGGAAAATCAGAATGGGAATGATCGGCGGAAGTCAAGAGGCTTTCATTGGTGCAGTTCACCGTCGCGGTTCCCAATTAGACGGAGAAATCGAATTAGTTTGTGGCGCATTTAGTTCTAGCGCAGAAAAATCCAAAGCCACCGGAGAAGCTCTTTATCTTCCAGAAAACCGGGTTTATGGTTCCTATGAGGAGATGATTCTACAGGAGAAAGAATTGCCTGAAGGCGTGCGTATGGACTTTGTTTCCATCGTTACGCCTAATCACGTGCACTTCCCAGCCGCTAAGATGGCCCTTGAAAATGGATTCCATGTGGTTTGCGATAAGCCAGCAACGTTGAATTTGGCGGAAGCGAAGGAATTGAAAAAAATCATCGATAAAACTGGGTTGATCTTTGCTTTAACCCACAATTATACGGCCTACCCCATGGTGAAAGAGGCGAAACACTTAGTGGACTCAGGTCAACTTGGCGAAATTCGCAAGATCATCGTGGAATATCCACAAGGTTGGTTAATCGACTTAGTGGAAGCGACAGGCCAAAAACAAGCAGCCTGGAGAACGGATCCAGCACGTTGTGGCGCCGCAGGAGCCATCGGAGACATCGGAACTCACTGCGAGAATTTAATCGAATACATCACAGGATTACATATTAAAGAGCTTTGCGCGGATTTAACGATTTTCGTAGAGGGTCGTCAATTAGATGACGATGGTAATATCTTAATCCATTATAATAATGGGGCGAAAGGTATTTTACATTGCTCTCAAATCTGCAATGGGGAGGAGAACGACTTCAACTTCCGTATCTATGGAAGTAAGGCGGGAATTACTTGGCACCAAATGGAGCCGAATACGATGGTATTTAGGACGCGCGACGACGGAGCGCGGATTATTCGTACGGCCGTAGGC
>JBIILT010000133.1:0-4899 GCA_044338355.1 Aquirufa sp. | reverse complement strand
TAAATATACGCAATTCGATTTGTAGAGTGATAGTTTATGCCAAAGAATCTTTGGTAATTATAGAAAAAGCAAAATTATTTATTTGTTTTCTCCTACCTGCTGTCTCCACATCGCAAAATACAATCCCTTGCTCGCTACTAAATCGTCGTGCGAGCCCTGTTCTACTATCTTTCCTTTCTCTAGCACATAGATCCGAGTCGCATGCATCACCGTCGATAAACGGTGGGCTATCAGAATCGTAAGGTGCTCCGTGTCAACGGATAAAGAACGGATAGTCTCTGATATTTCTTCCTCGGTCAAAGAATCCAAGGCCGAAGTCGCCTCGTCGAAAACCAATAAGTTCGGATCCCGCAACAAGGCGCGCGCGATACTCAAACGCTGCTTCTCTCCTCCGGACACTTTTACTCCACCCTCACCGATCAAGGAATCCAATCCTTTGTCGGCTCTAGCTAAGAGGCTTTGGCAAGCTGCCTTCTCTAATACCTCCATGCACTGGGCATCTGTCGCGTTCGGATTCACGAACAACAAGTTCTCGCGAATCGAGCCGGAGAACAATTGTGTGTCCTGGGTCACAAAACCAATCTTTTTACGTAATTGATCGAAATCAATCGCGTCGCTTGGTTCGCCGTTATAATAGACTTGACCTTTTTTAGGTCTGTAAAGACCCACTAATAATTTTACTAAGGTAGACTTACCAGCACCCGATGGCCCTACGAAAGCAATCGTCTCACCCCCTTTTACGGAGAACGTAATTCCATCCAAAGCTTCAGTCGTTGCTGACTGGTGTTTAAAGGAAACGTGATCGAACTTCAATTCCTGAATAGATGAAATCGCTTTCGGATTTGCTGGTTTCTTGTCTACCGGAATGCTCAATACCTGCTCGAAATTCTGAAGCGAAACCTCTGCCTCGCGGTAGGTATTCACCACATTACCAATCTCTTGCAATGGATTAAAGAGGAAGAACGAATAGATGTTTAACGAATAGAATTGACCGATCGTGATCTTTCCTTCGTAGATCAAGTAAATCAAAACGACCACCATCAACATGCGCAACAAGTTCACGCAGGTTCCTTGAACAAAGGCCATCGAACGCACATAACGCACTTTTTTTAATTCTAATTTCAAAATCTTCTCCGTTGTCGCATTTAAATGAGCGATTTCTTGCTCAGCTAAACCAAGGGATTTCACTAACTCGATATTGCGCAAAGATTCCGTGGTAGATCCCGCTAGGCCGGTCGATTCTTTCACGATTTCAATCTGAATGACTTTAATCTTCTTGCTTAAAACGGACGAAACGTAACCGATCAGTGGACCCGTGATTAAGAATAAGGGCATCACCATCCAATGAACGGAAAAAGCGTAGACCGAGATGAAAATCAAGGCAATGACAGATTGGAATAAAATGTTAATTCCTAAGGTGATTAATTTCTCGACGTCGGTACGGACTTTTTGGAGTTTACCCAGGGTTTCGCCTGATCTTTGATCCTCAAAGGTCTCGTATGGTAGCTCCAACGAGTGGCGAATTCCGTCTGAATAGAGGTTAGCTCCTACTTTTTGGGTTACCGTGTTAATGAAATAATCCTGAAAGTTTTTCGCCACCCGGCTCACGAACGCCACGCCCACAGACGCTAAGGCTAAAGGCCAAATCGCCGCAACGAACTGGTCCATCGTGTGGGTATCCGAGCGATATACCGCCGCCACATCATCGATGATCTTCCTGAAAATATAGGGATCCATCAAGGAGAAGATCTGGTTTGTGGCTGCCAGGGCTAATGCCCCCACCACGCGCCAGCGGTACACACTCAAATAATTCAATAATAATTTCATGTAAGTTTTTTAAAATCGTGACAATGCCATCTCCGCAATCGTTTTTCCAATCGCTAAAGAGGACGTCGCCGCCGGACTAGGCGCATTCAACACATTGATGACTTTAGCATCTTCCACAATCGAGAAATCGTCTAATAATCCGCCTTCTCTGTCGCAAGCCTGCGCTCTAACGCCAGCCCCGCCTTCTACTAAATCGTTGATTTGAATTTCTGGAATCAATACTTGCAATGCTTTCGTAAAGGCCTCTTTTGAGAAGCTGCGGTACATTTCGCCTAAACCGGTTTCCCAGTATTTCAAGGCTACTTTTTGGAAGCCTGGCCAGGTTAATGTTTCCCAAAGCTCCTTCGCATCAATCCCTAATTTCTTGTATCCCTCTTTCTTGAACGCCAAAACCGCATTCGGTCCGGCCTCCACGCCACCTTTCATCATACGTGTAAAGTGAACGCCTAAGAAAGGGAAGTTGGGATCTGGCACTGGGTAAATCAGGTTCTTCACTAAGTATTCTTTGTCTTTTTTTAATTTGAAATATTCCCCACGGAACGGTATAATGCGCACGTCTAATGGATCTCTTTGCGTCATTTGGGCCACTTTATCTGAGTAAAGTCCTGCACAATTAATGATTAATTTCGCCTCATATACTGACTTCGTCGTTTCTACGATCGAGAACGTCAAACCTTTCTTGATATCAATTACTTGTTCGCCTAGGTGCATTTCGCAACCCTTGATTTGGGTTCCTACGGCTAATTTTTCCGCCATGGCACGGTAATCCACGATTCCTGTTTGAGGAACAAACATCCCCTCTACTCCGGTCACATGCGGTTCGTATTCACGCATTTCTGAAAGGCTCAACTTCTTTATTCCTGCCAAACCATTTTCTTGACCTCTTTGGTACAAGGTTTCTAATTGCGGGCGTTGCTCATTCGTAGAAGCGACCACTATTTTCCCTGTCAGTTCAAATGGAATGTTTTCTTTTGTACAATATTCAATTAATTGATGGTATCCTTCAATGCAATTTTTCGCCTTTAAAGAACCCGGTTTGTAGTACAATCCCGAGTGTATGACACCGGAATTATTACCTGTTTGGTGCATGGAAACCATGCTTTCCTTTTCAAACAAAGCGATGTGAAGATCTGGGCGCGCCTCTAATAAGCGATGCGCCGTTGCGAGGCCCACGATGCCGCCGCCTACGATGATTACGTCTAATGCCATAAAATGAAATTTGAACAACAAATATAGGGCTAAACGGTGGTAAAAAGAATTATTCGTAGCTTTGAGGAATGAATCCCCGGATAGAACGTTTGTATCAGATTGCCAAAGCCCCGACGCGTACCATTTTAGGTCTGATGTCGGGTACGTCTTTGGACGGATTGGACTTGGCTTTGGTTCGATTCACGGGTTTCGGGCTGGACACGTCGTATGAAATTTTGCATTACGATACACGCCCCTATCCGGCAGATTTTAAGGAGTCGATTCGTTCGGTTTTTGCCAAAGAAAACATTCATTTTCCCACCCTATCTACACTCAACGCCCAAATTGGACGTTTGCATGCCTCTTTAATTTTAGAAGTTTTAGCCTCTTGGGGTGTTCAACCTTCCGCGGTAGACGCGATCGCCTCTCACGGCCAAACCGTCATGCACCGCCCCGACAGAACTGGGCAATTACCGCATTCCACTTTGCAAATAGGCGACGGTGATCATATTGCCCAATTAACGGGCATCATTACAATTTCCGACTTCCGCCAAAAACACGTGGCAGCCGGTGGCGAAGGCGCGCCTTTAGCGATGTTTGGCGATTATTTTCTATTTTCTAAAAAAGGTGAAAATAGAATCTTGCTTAACATCGGTGGCATCGGAAACTTTACTTATTTACCTGCTTCAGGAGATCCAGCTGGCATTTTAGTCACAGACACCGGTCCTGGAAATACCTTAATAGACGCAGCGGTCCGCCGCTATTTTAACCAAGCCTACGACGAAGATGGCGACATCGCCCTCTCCGGAAAAATCGACAGCAGCATTTTAGCAGAATTAATGAGCTTGAGCTTTTTCAAGGATCAATTCCCCAAAAGCACCGGCCCCGAATATTTTAATTTAGACCTTATCAACGCCTCCATTAGTCCGGATGATTTAGTCTCAACTTTAACCGAATTTACCGCCCAAAGCATCGCCCTCGCCATGAAAACCTATATTCCATCTTCTGTGGAGGGTACCGTTTACGTGAGTGGTGGCGGCAGCAAAAACCCGGTGATCATGGCACGACTTGCCGAACTCCTTCCTTTCCGCGTTTGCGAGAGTGATGAGTTAGGGATGCCATCGGCAGCGAAGGAAGCAGTATTATTTGCTTTGTTAGCGAATGAGACTTTGGCTGATTCGCCTAGTTCGGAGAGGTTGGGGGATTCGCCGTGGGTAAATTTTGGAAAAATTTCGTTGTGACGAAATTTTTCCAAAATTTTAGAGTAGAGATTATAGAGTATAGATTAGAGATATTGCCCCCACAGACTATCGACTAGTGACTAGCGACTATTGACTAAGCCGCGAAGCGGCGAAACATATGAAATACAAATTTACCGACTCCATCCTGTTCGAGGATACGGATTTTATTGTGATTAACAAGCCCTCTGGCATTTCGACGCTGGATGAGCGGAAGGATGATTTAGCGCCGGCCATTTTGCGATTAGCGAAGGAATATTCGTCTGATGCGCAGGTGGGTCACCGTTTAGATAAGGAAACATCTGGAGCTTTAGTTATTGCCAAAAACCCAGAGGCTTATCGACATATTTCCATGCAATTTGAGCACCGCGAGACGGCAAAGCGCTACCATGCAGTCGTAGAAGGTATGCAGGACTGGGATGGTTTTTTAGTGAATTTACCCATTCTTCCGCTGAAGGATGGTAAAGTGGTGATTGATAGGGCCAAAGGAAAACATGCCGAAACCTGGTTCCGAACTTTGAAAGTATTCCGCGGCTACACTTTGGTCGAATGCATGCCTATCACTGGGCGTATGCACCAAATCCGTATTCACCTCACCTGCCTAAAAGCTCCTATCGTTTCAGACGCGATGTATGGAGGTCCCGAG
>JBIILT010000246.1:0-2867 GCA_044338355.1 Aquirufa sp. | reverse complement strand
GTTCTTTTTAAATTTAAATCAGAGCCTTGGCTAAATTTAAATGTTTTGATAGTACGGGCAATTTCACCAAAAAATCCAGCTACTTCGTACTTATAATTAGATTCTTCAATACTTGTTTCGATTCCTTTTTCAGAAGTATAATACAAAATCAAGCCTAATAGCACTAATAATATAATTCCTAAAATGATGAAAAGAGGGTGATAAAGAGACAATAGGATGATTCCGAAAATAATTTGAACTGTCGCTACTGGGATATCAAGCAGTAGCTTTGCAAAGCCCTTTTGAATATTAATGGAGTCGAAAAAACGATTCACTTTCTCTGGAATATGGGATTTATCCATTTGCTTTAAATCCAATTGGGGGATTTTATCTGCAAATTCAAAGGCGTAATGTGCAAAAACTTTTTGCTGAATCGATTCGATGATTTTCATCTGATTGATTTGAAATAATCCCATCAGAAAAACCCCTAAAACTACTAGAAAAATCAAAACATAAATGGAGGTGACCATGGTAGCGCCCATGACTAAGCCTATGATTGTTTGAACGCCCAAGGGCATACTTAGATTAACAATACCGCCTAGAATAGAGAATAAATAAATCGATCGTATTTCCTTATTATGATCTTTAATCAGTGACTGGATTCTCTTTAGCGGACTTATCTTTTGCATGTCTTCTATATTTCAGTTGCAAAAATATAAATACTTTTTTAATATAATAGTAATACTATTATTAATAAGTGTTAATATATCTTTTGTGTTAGTAAATCTATTACTATTTTTGATTCATCATTAAATACAAAAATGGATTATTCACTCAGTTTCAAGGTAAACGAAAAGATTTACTTGCGAGACCCTGAAGGCACAGAACTTGGCAAGCAAATTGTTAAGAACGCAATCGATTTGATTCATCGGTTGGGTTTTGAGCATTTTACATTCAAAAAACTGGCTAAAGAGATGAATACTACGGAGGCGACCATCTACCGTTATTTTGAGAATAAACACCGTCTTTTACTCTATATCTTGAACTGGTATTGGTCTTATATGGAATATTTAGTGGTGTTTCAGTTGCCTTCCTTAGTAGACTCAAATGCAAAGTTGATTCGCCTGATTGAGCTTTTAACGCATCCCTTGCCGGAGAGTGAAGGCCAGACAGATTACAATAAAAACTTTTTGCATCAAATTGTTATTTCAGAAAGTAGTAAGGTCTATTTAGTAAAGGAGGTGAAAGAAATTAATGAAAACGCTGTTTTTAAGCCCTATAAAGACTTGTGTGCCCGCATATCAGAAATAATTCAATCGCATAATCCTGATTATACTTATCCGCATTCTCTCAGTAGTACCTTGATAGAAACGGCTCATTCGCAGCTGTTCTTTAGTCAGCACCTGCCTAAGTTAACGGATGCGGGCAAAGAAAATAAGACGGAATATGTAGAGCGCTTTTTGACGGATTTATTGTTTAAATCTTTGCAGCCTTAACCTAGTTTTTTTTAGCTTTATCCCATGATAAAGCAAATCTCCCTCTTCCTTCTGTTTTCGTTCTCTTTGCAGGCCACCGATAAGCCGGCCTATGTTTTGTATAACGCTCAAGGCAAAAAGGTCACGTATACAAAGATGCTCAAGGATCTACGCACGCAGGATGTGGTCTTAATAGGGGAGTTGCATAATAATCCCATCAGTCACTGGTTAGAATTAGAGATCACGCAGGCTTTAGCGGAAAAGCGTCAGTTGGTGTTAGGAGCTGAAATGTTTGAGCGCGATAATCAGGGAGCTTTAACAAGTTATTTGCAGGGAAAAATCACTGCGAAGGGCTTGGATTCGTCTGCTCGTCTTTGGAAGAATTACAAAACGGATTATGCGCCTTTGGTTCATTTTGCCAAAGAGAAAAATCTAGCTTTCATCGCCACCAATGTGCCTCGTAAATTCGCGAGCTCCGTAGCGCGTGGCGGTTTCGAAAGTTTATCCACTTTGACAGCTGAGGAAAAATCCTGGGTTGCTCCTCAGCCGATGGCCTATGACGCAAATCTACCGGGCTATCAAAAAATGTTAACCATGATGGGGGAACATACTTCCCCTAATATGCCGAAAGCACAGGCTTTGAAAGACGCGACGATGGCTTATTTTATCTTTTCGAACTGGACGCCTGGAGCCCTTTTTATCCATTATAACGGGTCCTATCACTCCGAATACTACGAGGGAATTTCTTGGTATTTAAAGCGTTCAAAAGCAGACATCAAGATCGCTACGATCGCCACCGTTTCTCAAAAAGAGATTGATTCCCTACTCCCTGAGCACCTTTCAAAGGCAGATTACATCATCTGTGTGGAGGAAGACATGACGGGGACGTATTAAGCCTAGGCTTATCATGCGGGACAAATTGCGTTAATGATTAAATATGGGGAATAATAATCCAGCTTAATACTCAGAGGCAGATGCCAGCAATTGGTCTAACTTCTCTTTTAATTCTTCCGTCAGCGTTTCTACTTTTCTTTTCGTTGCCAGGCTAATAGGGAAGCCTTGTTTCTGTAACACATATTTTGCACTAGTCGGATAGGCGGAGTGCATTAGCTCCATGTTTTCAGTTAAAAATTCCTGAAAATCAGCTGTAGGATTAGAGCAAAACTTAGCGATTAAATCCGGAAAAAAATTTCCCTGAATACAAGATAGACCCATGGAGCCGGCTTCTAGAGAGGCTTTGGCATGAACCATATAGGCATCGTAGACCCCGAAACGAGCGGCGGAACCCGCCTGAATTTTTCCCCTAACTTGCTCTATATCGAGCGACGTATCCTTGTGGTAACATAGGCGACCAGACCTTAAAAGATCTTGCAAAACTGGAATCGAAACCAATCTTTTATAAGGAACAGGGCA
>JBIILT010000132.1:0-4926 GCA_044338355.1 Aquirufa sp. | reverse complement strand
CCGACTGGAACTTCTTCTCAATATTTAATGGCGGATGGTACTGTATCTAGTGGAGTTGCAAGTGCGACAAGTATAAATGGATTAGAGCTAGGCAGAGGAGCAGGTAGTAATCCAAGTAATGTGGCAGTTGGTGCTAATGCGCTTCGATTAAATACAACAGGGGTTAATAACACCGCAAGTGGTCTTGACGCACTTCAATCAAATACAACAGGATTCAATAACACCGCAAGTGGTGCTGGTGCGCTTTCATCAAATACAATAGGTATTTATAACACCGCAAATGGTGTTGGTGCGCTTTCATCAAATACAATAGGGTCTTTTAACACCGCAAGTGGTTTTAGTGCGCTTTTTTTTAATACAGGTTCTTCTAACACTGCAATTGGTCATGGTGCGCTTCTAGACAATACAACAGGGAACGCTAACACCGCAAGTGGTGCTGGTGCGCTTCAAAAAAATACAACTGGGAGTAATAACACTGCAAGTGGTTCGAGTGCACTTTTTTCAAACACAACAGGAGTACAAAATACAGCAATTGGTTACCAAGCTGGGTCAACAAATACAGAAGGGAATAACAACATCTATATTGGAAATGGTTCAACCGGAAGCTCGGCCACTATCAGCAATACCATCAACCTAGGAAATTCCTCCATAACCACCTTAAGAGCTCAGGTAACTTCTATAACTTCTTTATCTGATAAAAGAGATAAGACTGACATAGTTAACATCTCTGAAGGCTTAGACTTTGTTAAGAAACTCAGACCGGTAAGCTTTACTTGGAACACGCGTGACAAGGCTAAGGTGGGGATTAAGTCAGCAGGTTTTATTGCCCAAGAGTTATTGGCTCTTCAGAAAGGTTCAAATATTGGAGACAACTTGGATTTAGTAAGTCAAGACAATCCTGAGAGATTGGAGGCACGTTATAACAATTTATTGCCTGTGTTAGTAAAGGCTATCCAAGAGGTAAATGAAGCGAAGGATAAGGAGTTACATCAACTAAAAGCAGAAAAAGATAAAGAGATTGATGAGCTAAAGTCAAGAATCCAATCTTTAGAAGAATTGGTTAACAAAGTTTTGGAAAATAAAAAGCCTTAATATACTTGAATCCGTTTATTCTAATTTGATTCCTAAAACAAGACACCACGAAAAAAATAAAAAAGCCCACTGAAATAAATCAGCGGGCTCCTTCAAATTTCTGTTGACCTACCAGGACTCGAACCTAGAAAACCAGAACCAAAAACTGGTGTGTTACCATTACACCATAGGTCAATTCCATAATGTGATGCAAAAGTAAGGGCTTGCACCCAATTTATCAAACGTTACCGGAAAAATAATTGAATAATTTCCGCCGTTTTTTGCTTAAGCGCTCTAAATCAGCACCTCTAATTCGATTATTCCAACTCCATGGAAGATACAACCGCTTCGGCATGAATCTTACGAACAAGGCCTTGCAATACTTTGCCAGGGCCACATTCGATAAATTCAGAGGCGCCTGCTGCGACCATCGCCTCCACGGACTGTGTCCAACGAACAGCACCTGTTAATTGGGAGATCAAATTCGCTTTGATTTCAGCTGGGTCTTGGGATGGTTTGGCGTTGACGTTTTGGAAGATAGGGCATATGGGGCGAACGATTTCTGTTGCCTCGATGGCTGCTGCTAACTCGACGCGTGCTGGTTCCATGTAGGGTGAGTGGAAAGCACCGCCTACTGGAAGTGGCAATACGCGCTTCGCTCCTGCTTCTTTTAATTGGACTCCTACCGCTTCGATTCCTTCTACTGAACCGGAGATCACGACTTGACCTGGGCAGTTAAAGTTCGCTGCCACGACGGATGGTCCGTAGGCTTTGCAGATATCTTCGATCGTTGCGTCAGGAAGGCCTAAAACGGCTGCCATGGTGCTTGGCTCGATTTCGCAGGCCTTTTGCATGGCGAGGGCTCTTTGGTACACTAATCTTAATCCATCTTGCCAGCTCAAGCCTCCCGCTGAAACTAGCGCAGAGAATTCGCCTAACGAGTGACCTGCTACCATAGAAGGAGCGAAGTCTTTCCCTAATTTGGGGATCAAAATTGAATGCAAATAGATCGCAGGCTGCGTCACTTTCGTTTGCTTTAATTCTTCCTCGGTTCCCTCAAACATCACAGAAGACAGCGAGAAACCTAAGATGGCATCTGCCTCATCGATGATTTGCTTTGCTAAAGGAAAATTCGTGTACAAATCCTTTGCCATACCCGGAAACTGAGAACCCTGACCTGGGAAAATATATGCTTTCATTTGAATGATTTTTGATTAAATGTTTCACAAAGATAGGCCAAAAGCCCTAAATGGCACAATCGTCCACCGATTTACCCCAAAATAATCGATTCTTCGCCACCCAATCGTAGCCTTTGTCCAAGATAAAAGAAGGCAATAAAAACACGACACGAAGCGGTTGGAAATACCAATGCGAATTTGCTAATATGCGAGCGATGGCATCCGACTTTACATAAACATCGCGACCTACTACCCACTTGATGCTATCGATATCAGGAAGTGTAAACTCCGTAAATGATGTCTCGGGGATAATTTGCAGATGACCAGCAACCATTCCCTTAAGAAGCTTCGAAGCGAAGCGACAAAAGCGGCAATTGCCATCAATTAATACGATTCCGTCCATCTCAGCGAACAAGTTCGACCCACCCTTTCAAGCTTTTGGTTTGTTTCTCTGTATCTAAGACATCAAAAATGACGTCTACCGAGTAATAATAGGTAGAGGCAGCCATTTGATTACCATTAGATCCGGTACCATTCCAGCCAAAACCTTCCAATGGCCCAGCATATTTATACACCCACTGTCCGTTCCGATCGACAATCGTCGCAACCACTTGGCTAACAAAGCGCGGGCATCGCATCGGTCTGAAGGTATCGTTCAAACCATCTCCATTAGGACTAAATATATTAGGTAAATCAAATGATGCACAATTGTCCACACACAGTTTGGCACTTGGCCCACTCTCCTTACCTAATCCACTAATTGCGGTAACATAATAACACCCACGGAAACTACTCTCCAGTACATGTGCAAAATTGGTATTCGCCCCCGTATACAAGACCGAATAAGCAGAAGTAGGATCTTTCGCATAATAGAGCTTATAACTGACGATATCTGGGTCACATACTCCCGAAACGGTAGGTGTCCAAGTCAGTTGGTTCGTAAAACTAGAGAATTCACAATCTGCTTTGGCATCCAAAGCAGCGCAATCCACCGCGTTCAAAACAAGTTTAGGAGGGCAAGGTGAAATATCCAACAAGGATTTCGCACAGGTGATTTGGGAGGCGTTGACTAATTGCATCACCGGTAAACCTGTTCCATAACTTCCCAAGGTCTCCACATAATAGCAATACGAGGTATCTACCTTCATGGTGTAATTAAATGTCCCATCTCCAGCGAAAGTGTCTTGTCCCGAATCCGTGAATTTAAAGGATCCCGATTCGCCTACTGGCACATCTGCTATTTGATTAAACTTACCAGATCCGCGCGGATATTCTCTAAAAACCCGATGTACCTTATTTTCATTCGACCAGGGAACAGAGGCTGACCAGCTTAATTTTACCGAATTAATACCTGAATTAGCCACTAATGCGACATTGGTAGCTCCGGATGGAGGGTCCATCAATACCTGTTTCCCATCAATCGTATAATAAAACAAGGTGCGGTATCGGTACGATTTTTCTTCCGTATTTAATCCCGTATCCGTGAAGGTGGTATCATTAACAGCGGTAGAAATACTCGCTGGAATTAAAGATCCGATAGATTTATAGTCCAAAATCACAGTGCCCTCTGCTCGCTGAAGCTGATAAAAATAAGGGGCAGGATAGAGAGATGGATTAAATTTGAGAGGCTTTGTCCATTTCACTAACATCTCTCCTGTCGTTTTATTTGTTTTTTTAACAGACACATTGGTCATAATCGACGAGGCTGTTAAAATCAAATTACAAGAAGAATTCGAAAGCGGGCTATAAGCTAGATTCCCTTTGGAGTCAATAAATGAAACCAATAAGATATAATTATAATTGATGTTTTTCGCGACAGAAAGATCGACAAAAGAGGTCACGGTAGAAGTCAACGTACCAATCTCCACAAATCCTGTCGCGGTCATTCCCGTCTCACACGTTTTTTGAGTTACTTGGAAACAATCGCCTATCTTCCTGAAAACGCGAATTTTTGCGGAGGGTAAGGCACAGCTATAGGGATCCCATGTTAATTTAATCCCGGTAGCAGGAACGGGAATCGTTGTCTTCAAATTCTTTATCGCAGGAGCCTGCACCTGAATTTTCCACAACTTACTATCCACTAGATATCCTCCTAAACCTAAGGAAATGGGCGGCACATCTTCTACTTTAAACAAAATATCATAAGGCTCCTTTCGGATGTGAATACAATCTGTTTGCCAATTAAAAGTCCCCACTGCTTGAATCAAGGTCTGCCTAGGGGTACTTACAAAAGTGGCAAAAGGTGGCTTCACAGCATAAACCGTATCAATCGGATACACATTACCCGTACTGGTAATCGTTAAAGGATCAACCCTACCCGTCTTGGAAGCTTGATCGATGGCGGTAACCGTCTGAGAAATCTTAGTCCCCGCCTGAACGCACACATCAGCAGGAATAGTAATTTTAGGTCCCTTATTATCTAAATCTTTCACTTCGATCTGCATATCCCGCACCGTCTCAGAAATCTTTACCCCATTCCGCCATTCTTCAATGATAAAAGCACAATTGTATAAGCCTACTTGCTGAGGCGAATTCCATTTTAGATCACCTGATTTTGCATCGATCAAAAAAGTAGAAGGCACCGTAGTGGACACCTCATTAGGTTGTTTAAAATTAGGAGCCATTAACCCCCGACTCGCTGGATCACAGGTAGCTTCTGCTCCTGTTCTAGAGACCG
>JBIILT010000131.1:0-4935 GCA_044338355.1 Aquirufa sp. | reverse complement strand
CAAAGGTACAACAATTTAAAAATTATCCGTAATTTCAAGCATGCTAAGTCCCCGCATCCTTTCTGTCTTATTAGCTTTTGTCATCGCAGGAGTGGCAACCGCCTTTATTTCCTTCTTGCCAGACTCTGATTCTGCCACCTTATTTGTGAGTTTTATCAGTGTCCTTATTTTCGGCTCCATCTTGATTTACTTTGCTTTGGACAACTTAGTTTTCAAAGAAGTAAACGAATTATATGACCAAATTAAGCAAATCAAGAAGAAAAGTTTTCCCTTGATTTCACGCAAACAATTAGTCCAAAAAGAGAACCCTATCGAACTCTTAAAAAGTGAATTAACTGCCTACGTTTCTACTACGGAGGATGAAGTAAAGGAATTAAAAAAAGCTGCAGTCTATCGGCAAGAATTCCTCGCAGACGTATCCCACGAGCTTAAAACACCCATTTTCGCTGCCCAAGGTTTCGTACACACCCTATTAGATAACCCTGATGAAAGCCCAGAAATTCGTCAAAAATTTCTTGAAAAAGCCGCCAAAAGTTTAGACGGATTAGACGCCTTGGTCAAGGATTTATTAACCGTATCTCAAATCGAAACCGGCGCCATTAAGATTGAAAAGAAACGCATTAATTTGCGTCCCATGATTGAAGAAATTTTTGAACAATTAGAGGGCAAGGCCAAAAAACGCGGGGTAAAATTATTCCTAAATTGCAAAGATGAAGCCATTGATGTAAAAGCCGACGCACAAAAAATTGAACAAGTCTTAGTTAATCTTGTGGACAATGGCATCAAATATGGCAACCAAGAGGGTAAAGTAACCGTCTCCATAGAAGACCGTAAAAAATCTTATTTGATTTCGGTCAAAGACAATGGACCAGGCATTTCCGAAAAACATCTTCCTCGTCTTTTTGAGCGCTTCTACCGCGTTGACAAAAGCCGAACAAAACTCAGCGGCGGAACCGGACTAGGGCTTTCCATCGTAAAGCACATCGTCCAAGCCCATGGTAGTAAAATCCAGGTAGAATCGAAAGTGGATAAAGGGACGAGTTTTAGCTTTAAGCTTGAAAAAGCGATCTAATTTAGATTAGAGATAAGAGAGTAAAGAGTATAGAGTAAAGCATAGAGCACAAAGAATAAAGCATAGAGGTGGAATACAAAAAGGGACGCAATGCGTCCCTTTTTGTATTGATTTATGAAATATCTTATTCTTTAAAGTTTGGTTTGAAAATCAAATTCAGAAAAATATGACGCAGGCCATTTTTTGAATTTGATTTTCAAAACATTGCCGTTTTTAGCCACATTTCTTCAGAGGTTTAAAAGGACTTTTTGCGAAAATTATGACGCAGGCCAATTTTGCAAAAAGTCCTTTTAAACCGCCCCTTCCGTCAACCTCTCCGCATTCTCCGCTATCCTCAACTGCTCAATAAATTCAGCAATTTCACCATCCATTACGACTGGAAGATTATATACGGTTAAGCCGATGCGGTGATCCGTCACGCGGCCCTGAGGGTAATTGTAGGTTCTGATTTTGTCCGAACGATCTCCGGTGCCCACCATAGATTTACGATTGCCGGCAATTTCAGCGTTTCGTTTCGCTAATTCAATTTCATATAAACGAGAACGCAAAACCGTCATCGCCTTGTCAAAGTTCTTGATTTGAGAGCGCTCATCCTGGCATTGTACGACTAATCCAGAAGGAATGTGAGTCACACGAACGGCTGAATAAGTCGTATTTACGGACTGACCACCTGCTCCGGAAGAACAGAAGGTATCTTTCCGAATATCATTCATATTGATTTGAACGTCTACCTCATCTGCTTCTGGCATCACAGCTACGGTTGCAGCGGACGTGTGAATACGACCAGCTGATTCGGTTGCGGGAACACGTTGAACGCGGTGAACGCCTGATTCAAATTTCATTTTGGCATATACATCTTCGCCCTGAACGGATGCGATAATTTCTTTGTAACCACCAGCGGTACCGTCGGTGAAGTCCATGATTTGGAAAGTCCAACCCATTTTTTCTGCATAACGTTGGTACATACGGAAGATGTCTCCCGCAAAAATGGATGCTTCATCACCACCTGCTCCGGCACGAACTTCGAGGATACAGTCTTTGGAATCGTTCGGGTCACGAGGGATTAACATCTCCTTTAGAACCTCTTGCATTTCTTTTTCTGCTGGAACTAACTCTTCTAATTCCGCTTTGGCCATATCGCGAAAATCCTCATCTTTTTCCGTAGCGATCACCTGTTTTGCCTCCTCGATGGAGCCTAATAAGTTTTGGTAGGCCATATACTGGTCTACAATCTTTTGCAAATCCTTGTATTCTTTACTCAAGGTCTTGAATTTCTTCAAGTCCGATACCACCTCTGGCATCGCGATTTGTTGTTCTACTTCTAAAAATCTTTCTCGGATGGCCTCTAGCTGCTCCAGCATAACATTTTGGTTTTAAAAAACGTTGCAAAGATAGTAATTAAATCCATTGCCCTTTGCCCTCCTTTAGAATACCTTTGCATAAAATCTCCAAACGATGAAACACGCCCTACTCCTTTTCGCTCTAATCGCTTTACAAGCCTGCGATTTTTCACAACGTATTGATACGGCGGCTGCCGTGAAGGAGATGAAGGCTAGACAAGTCAAGCGCGTTTTGCCTCAAGACATCGTCAATCAAGTGGATACCTGGGGGCAAGAAATTCAATCAAAAGGGGCTACGAAATTAGATAGTGCGACGAAAGCGCTTCAGATTACGGTTCGAATCGGTGCACCTGCATCCTTAAAGGCGTCTTTCAAAGATGCGAAGATGATAGAGATAATGGATGCTTTGGATTATTCATTGGGCCAAAAGCAAAACATCCCACCTTCCATTCAAAAAAATACCGCTGGAGATAGCTTATACTATTTTTACCCTTCAAACGCAGGCACAATTACCGTACTTGGTTTTGCTAAGAATATTGTGGTTCAGAATATGGACAAACCTTTGATTAAATAAGGTTACGCTCCAGGATTTGATTGATTTGGAAATTCACTTCCCTTAAATGCGGGTCAGAAATTTCCTTTGAAAGCGGATTTCCCGTAAAGAAGGCTTGAACGTGTTGCTGCACTAGTCCATGCAATAAACTGGGTTCTAATTCGATTGATTGCAACAATTCTTGAGCATGAGACCAAAGATTTTGGGTTAAAACACCCGCCAAAAGCATCGCCTTGTGAATCTTCTTACGCTCTTCGCCACTGACTAAATACATCGCATCCGTGATATCTTTTGCGAGTGCTACTAAGGTATTTTGCGTCTCTTCCACCAGTACTTCTAGGCAAATCGGCATCTGATCTAACTTAATGCGGCGGCCTGTTTCCAGATGCTGAACTGGGAAAAAGACCCCCATCTGATTCGTGCTTTCTCGTGCAGGATCGTATAATAAATTAGCCTCCGCTAAAGAAAAAGTGCCTGTTACGAGAATGAGGGTGGCGTATTTTGGCAATACTAATTCTTTCAAAACCTCGGAATAGGCTGATTCTGGAACGCACAAGAAAAATACGGTGGCTGCCGAGTCAGAGAAATCGAGATCTTCGTGGACTTTCGCATTGTATAAATAGGAAACAACCTCTTTTGCCTTCGAGGGCTCGCGACTAAAAACTTCTTGAACTGAATTTCCGGCATTTTCTAATGCCTTTGCGATGTGCCAGGTAACGTTTCCTGCACCGATAAACGATATTTTAAAACTCATGTGGTGGTCTCCAGTTTAGCCCCAACGAACGGGGCCCATTGTTGATCCAAAATTCCAGAAAAATTTCGCAAAAACATAACAAAAGATGGTCTAAATGGCTGGCGTGCTAAAACCATTCCCGCTTCCTCCGGCGTCATATACCCTTTCTTTGAATTGCAATACTTGCACGCGGTCACTAAATTATCCCAGGAAGTGCGCCCCTGACGTGATTTGGGCAAAACATGATCCATCGTCAAGAAATCTTTCGAACCACAATATTGGCAGGTATGGTTATCCCGTTTCAAGATGTTTTGGCGATTTAACATCACCCCTTTGAACGGAAAATAGACATAACGCTGCAAACGAATGACTGAGGGATAGGGAAATGTTTTTGAAACGGAATGCAATTTTTCAGTGGTGGATTCTGCGACTAATTCTGCCTTATTTAGATAGACCAAAAGAAAGGCCTTAGGCATGGAACAAATCGTAAGCGCGCTGTAATCCTGATTTAAAACTAACACTTTCTGAGCCATAGACAAACCGTTTTAATTTGCTTAACAATTTAAATAATAATCGGCTGATTTGGAAGAGTTTAACATGGGTTTTTTGTTAAGAATTCAAGGAATTAGGTCCTATTTCGTAGATTTGCCTAAATTAAATAAATGCCCATGTCCACTTTATTGGAAAAAATCAAGCAGCTTTCATCCGAAATCACTCCTGAAACACTAGCAAATCGCCACCATATTCACGCGAATCCAGAGCTATCCTATCAGGAATTTCAGACGCAGGCGTATGTTTTTGAACAACTTGAACGCATGGGTATTCAGGCCAAAAAAATCGCCACCACCGGCCTCATCGCCGAAATCAAAGGCAAAAACCCCTCCAAAAAAGTCGTAGCCCTTCGCGCCGACATGGATGCCTTACCCATTCTAGAAACGAACGACGTACCCTATAAATCCAAAAACCCAGGCGTCATGCACGCCTGCGGTCACGATGTCCACACCGCGTCCCTTTTAGGCACTGCCCACATTTTACAACAGGTCCGCGGCGAATTCGAAGGAACCATCAAATTACTCTTCCAGCCGGCAGAGGAAAAAGCCCCCGGCGGAGCAAGCATTATGATTAAAGAAGGCGCCTTGCAAAACCCGAGACCGGCAAGCATTTTTGGCCAACACGTTGCGACCAATGTTCCCGTTGGAAAAATCGGTTTCCGCGAAGGAATGTACAGGGCTAGCAC